>NZ_QSPK01000037.1 GCF_003436425.1 Eubacterium sp. TM05-53 | reverse complement strand
TTTTATATTTTCAAACTTTTTCATAAATAATACTTGAATTTTATATAGTTAGCTCTCAAACAAGTGATGCCCTTGTATTATCGATGAGTATTGATTATCTAAGAATTTGTTGCCTGTTATCTTTTGGTGTTGTGTTCTTTTCGATATTTGAAAAGCTACTTCAAGCGACAGGACGATCACTATATTCTACAATTGGACAAGTTACAGGTGCTGTAATCAATATGGTTCTAGATCCCATCTTGATTTATGGCTTTAATTTAGGTGTACAAGGAGCGGCTTATGCGACAGTTATTGGACAAATTCTTTCGGCACTTTTATTAGTCATATTCCATATTCGTTTGAATAAAGAATTTGATCATGGACTAACTTATGCAAAACCAAATAAGCGAATTATCAAAGAAATCTATTCCATTGGACTACCAGCCATTATTGCGCAGGCATTGATGTCATTCATGGTCTATGCGATGAATTTAATTCTTAAATTTGATCCATCTGCACAAACAGCCTATGGTCTTTTCTATAAGGTGCAACAATTTGTCTTGTTTATGGCATTTGGCTTAAGAGATGCGATTACACCCATCATTGCCTTTTCGTATGGTATGCAAAATAAGAAGCGTGTTAAAGATGGAATTAAATATGGCTTAATATATACTATAGTATTAATGGCTTTGGGTACTCTAATTACAGAACTATTCCCAAACTTTTTTGCGACACTATTTAATGCAGGACAATCTAGAATGTATTTCATCAGTGCGGTTCGAATCATTTCCATCAGCTTTGTGTTTGCAGGTGTGAATATCGCATTTCAAGGAGTGTATCAAGCTTTAAATGGAGGTATGGAATCCTTAGTTGTTTCCTTGCTTAGACAAGCCATTTTGATTCTTCCTTTGGCTTGGGGATTTTCAAAACTTGTCATTCAATATGGAATGGATGTATCTTTGATTTGGTACGCATTTGTGATTACAGAAGTTTTATCTTGTTTAGTTGGATGGGTATTTTTAAGGCGAATTGAGAAAAAGAAGATGGTGTTTGATTAAGGTCAAACACTTTTTCTTTTGTGTGGTGTATAATAAAATACATACGGAGGAAACATATGGAACAAGATTCTCTATTTTCAATACAAGAAGACACAAGGCCTTTAGCCGATCGTATGCGTCCTGAAACATTGGATGAATATGTGGGACAAAAACAGCTTGTTGCCAAAGGAAATCTTTTGTGGCAAATGATTGAACATGATCAAGTAACATCGATGATTTTCTGGGGGCCGCCTGGAGTCGGAAAAACGACGTTGGCACGTATTATTGCCCATCAGACAAAGAGTTATTTTGTGGATTTCTCAGCTGTTACGAGTGGTATAAAAGAAATCAAGGAAGTCATGAAACAGGCCGATACGCGAAGGGCTTTAGGGCAAAAAACAATTCTATTCGTAGATGAAATTCATCGTTTTAATAAGGCTCAACAAGATGCGTTTTTACCCTATGTTGAAAAGGGAAGTATCATTCTAATTGGTGCTACAACAGAAAATCCAAGCTTTGAAATCAATTCTGCCCTTTTATCTAGGTGCAGAGTATTTGTACTAAACAGTTTGAATACAGATGATTTAAAGGATTTGATTATTCGTGCTATTTCCAGCTCAAAAGGATTAGGCAATCTAAAAATACATATTACGGATGAAGATATAGAGGCGATTGCCGCATTTTCCGGTGGAGATGCCCGCTTTTGTTTAAATACACTGGAGATGGTTGTTTATAATAGTCCAAGTGAATTGGATGGAATTCATGTTTCACAAGATATATTGAAACAATGCCTTCAAAAAAGGTCGTTATTGTATGATAAAAAAGGGGAGGAACACTATAATATTATTTCTGCCCTACATAAAAGTGTACGAAACTCCGATGTACAGGCTGCAGTATATTGGTTAGCTCGTATGTTGGAGGCTGGAGAAGATCCTTTATATATCGCAAGAAGACTCGTTCGTATGGCAAGTGAAGATATTGGTATGGCGGATTCTAGGGCTTTAGAAATTTGTGTCGCTGCCTATCAGGCATGTCACTATTTGGGTGTTCCAGAATGTAATGTACATTTAACGCATGCAGCTGTTTATTTGGCTTTAGCACCAAAATCAAACGCTTTAGAAGTGGCTTATAATACGGCGAAGGTTGATGCTTTAAAAACATTGGATCAGCCGGTACCTTTACATATTCGTAATGCGCCAACGAAACTAATGAAAGATTTGGGATACAATAAAGGATATGAGTATTCACATGATTATGAATATCACATGACGGATATGCAGTGTCTTCCAGATGCGCTAGTTGGTAAAGAATATTATGTACCAAGTGATCAGGGATCTGAAGTGAAGGTGCGTAATCGTCTTGCGCAGATCAAACAAATCAAGGCAATGGTGCATAGAAATCGTATGATGAAGAAAAATCCTAAAGGAGGAAAGTCGTGAAACTAAATGAGCTAATGAAAGAATTGCAATATGGTGAGAGTATAGAAGTAGAATGTAAAAAAGCGTCAAATTCTTTACCAAAATCTGTATGGGAAACATATTCTTCTTTTGCTAATACGAATGGCGGAACTATATATTTAGGGATTGATGAACCTAAAAACAATCGTTTCGAGATAATGGGAGTGGATTGTCCTGAAAAAATAATAAAAGATTTTTGGGATACTATTTCAAGTGATAAAGTAAGCTCAAATATTTTGCTAGAGAAAGATGTTCGTAAGGAATGTGTTGATGGTAAATATGTTGTTATAATTCATGTGCCTCGTGCTGATTATAAGCATAGACCAGTTTATATAAATGGAAATCCTATGAAAGGAACATATAAAAGAAATTATGAGGGAGATTATCATTGTACTGAAAGTGAAATAAAATCGTTTTTCCGAGATGCTAGCGATGAAGGAAATGATGGTAGTTTGTTATCAGGATATACAATGGATGATATTGATGGAGATTCTTTACAGATGTATAGGAATGCATTTGAGGTACATAATCCTAATCATGTATGGAATTCGTTGGATAATAAAAACTTTTTGAGAAGTCTTGGTGGTTATGCTGTAAACAGGGGAACAAAGGAAGAAGGATTGACTTTAGCGGGATTATTGATGTTTGGAAAAGGTCTCTCTATACGGGAAAGACTAGAGAATTTTCGCTTTGATTTTTTAGATATGACAAATTTGATTGGAGACAGAAGATGGTCAGATCGTTTGACATATGATGGAACATGGGAAAATAACATTTACAATTTTATTAAGATTGTATTGCCTAAGCTAGTGTCTGATTTAAAACGACCTTTTGTTTTAGAAGGATTTCAACGAAAAGATGATACTGAAGTACATGCCTCTGTACGAGAAGCAATGATGAATAGTATTATTCACTGTGATTATCATCAAGCTGGAATTTTAAAGATAATAAAAAAGGATAATGAATTTATTTTTTCCAACCCAGGTAGATTAAAAATATCTATTGAAGAAATTTACGAAGGCGGAAATTCAGTTGCGAGAAATCCTAAAATACAAACAATGCTGAGGATGATTGGATATGGCGAGAATATTGGTTCTGGATTCCCTATGATTTTAAAAACGTGGAAAGCTGAAAATTGGAGGAAACCAGAACTTTTAGAAAATGAAAATTTATCATGTGTTGAATTACATTTACATATGATAAGTTTATTACCTCAAGAGATAACACAGTATTTATCACAAATATTTAAAGAGGATTATTTTTCGTTAAAAGCAGAAGAACAAATGATTTTAAGCATCGCTTATACGGATAAGGAAATTACAAATGAGAAAATACAATTATTGCTTAACACACATGTTGTTGAAGTTGGTAAATATTTATCTAATTTAGTAAAAAAAGAAATGCTGGTAGTAAACCAAAATGGAAGATGGACAACCTATAGTATAAATAAAAAGTATGGAATATCTTCGACTTCTTCTCCGGAATTAGATGGGGATTTGAATAAAACAGATAGAGAAATATTAGAATATTTAAAGAATAATAAGAACATCACCTCTAAAGATGTTATAAATGTGACTAATATTTCGTCTATGTCAGGGGCTAATAAAGCTCTAAAAAGATTATTTGATAAAAATTTGTTGAAAAAAACTAGAATTAAGAATAGTGTATTTTATGAAATAAAGGAGTGTTAAAGTGAAAACCACTCCAGAAAAGTGGAAACCACTCTAAAAAAGTGGAAACCACTCTAAAAAAGTGGAAACCACTCTAAAAAAGTGGAAACCACTCTAGAAAAGTGCAAACCACTTTATAAGATATAAAACTTGGAGGATTAAATGAAAATAGAAATTCATAGTTTACAAGAAACACAGGAATTTGCCACTAAAATGGCAGATCTTTGTAGAAATAAACAATTAGTTATTACATTAGATGGGGATTTAGGTGCGGGTAAAACAACTTGGACAAAAAGCTTCGGGAAAGCTTTGGGTGTAAAGAATGTGATCAATTCACCAACCTTCACAATTCTAAAGGATTATAAACAAGAAGGTGGCGTACCTTTCCATCATATTGATGCCTATCGTTTGGAAGGAAAATGTCAGGACTTAGGTTTTGAAGATTGTTTTGATGAAGGGATTACTGTAGTAGAATGGTCTGAATTTATTGAGGATCAATTGCCACAAGACCACATTAAAATTTCTTTTGAAGAAGGCATCGATGAAAATCGTACAGTGACATTGGAATATACGGGTCCTGTATCAAAGAGTATTGTGGAGGCATATCATGATTAGTTTATGTATGGATAGTGCTTATAAAGCATTAGTATTAGGTTTATATAAAGATGGAACATTGATTGATGGTGTATCTATTGAAGCATTTAAAAAACAAAGTGAAACGATCTTTGTGGAATTGAATCAATTGTTTGAAAAGAATTCTTTAGACTATAAAGACGTTGATGAAGTGATTATCACAGATGGTCCTGGTTCTTATACAGGTATTCGTATTGCGATGACAATTGCGAAAGTATTCTGTACACAAATGCATAAAACATTAAAGTGCATTAGTACTATGCAGTTGTTTGCGGGTATGGATGAAAGTGCCAACGTTATTTTGGATGCGCGTAGTAAAAGAGCGTATGTAGCACACTTAGAAAAGGGTGTTGTGGTTGGTGAAACACAAATTTTAGAAGTCGATCAATTAGAAGATTTCTTAAATGAACATCCTGGAACATTATATGGAGATGGATATTTAGTGAATCAAGAAGCATCAAGTTGTGATTTCTTGAAGAATTTTATTGAAGTACCAAGCCGTACAATTGAAAATGTACATGCTTTAGTACCTCAATATTTAAAAGAAAGCGATGCCTATAAAGCATGATTTTTAAAGAAATGAAGGACACGGATCTAGTTCGTGTTTTAGAACTTGAACAAGCATGTTTCAAACAGCCTTGGCTCGAAAAAGATTGTTTATATGAATTGAATGAGAATCCCTTTTCTCATGGTTGGATTTTACTAGATGAAGGTACCATTGTTGGATATGCCTTTTTATGGGAAACCTTTGAAATGGCGCAGTTAGCTCGCATTGGAGTGGATCCAAACTTAAGAAAAAGAGGTTATGGTAAAGAATTAATGATGCATTTATTTGATCGAGCTCGAGAAGTAGCTTGTGAATTTATGACATTAGAAGTTCGTGCCAGTAATGAGGCAGCATTGAATTTATATCAGAAAATGGGCTTTATTCAAGTCAATGTATCTAAAAGTTATTATCCAGATGGAGAAGATGCCATTGTGATGACATTGGCATTGTAGGAGGATTATATGATTATTATCGGAATTGAAAGTAGTTGTGATGAAACAGCCGTTGCGGTTGTCAAAGATAAAAAGGAAGTATTATCAAGTGTAGTCGCAAGCCAAATTGATGTGCATACAGAATTTGGTGGCGTTGTACCCGAAGTTGCGAGTCGTATTCATGTAGAAAATATTTCGTATTGTATTGAAAAAGCATTGAAAGATGCCAATATCACGATGGAAGATGTGGATGCGGTTGCCGTTACGCAGGGGCCTGGCTTAATTGGATGTTTACACGTTGGTGTGCAGGCCGCAAAGACTTTGGCTTTTGCCTACCATAAACCATTGGTTCCAGTACATCACTTGGCAGGACATATTTATGCCAATGAATTAGTTGTGGATATGAAATATCCTGTGTTAGCACTTGTTGTTTCTGGTGGAAATACAGAACTAGTTTATATGAAGGATGAGACTAGTTTTGAAATCTTAGGCGAGACGCAGGACGATGCGATTGGAGAAGCCTTTGATAAGGTGGCTCGTGTATTGGGTCTTGGCTATCCTGGTGGTCCTAAAATTGATAAATTGGCAAAAGAAGGTAAGCCGGTATATGAACTGGCAAAACCGAAGACACAAGGTCGTTATGATTTTAGTTTTTCTGGATTGAAGAGTAGTGTTCTACAATTTACAAAGCGTATGGAAAGACAGGGCAAGACATTTGATATGGCTGATTTAGCTTGTTCATTCCAAGAATGTGCGTTGGATGAAATCTTCTCTCGTGTAAGAGCCGTATTAGATGATCATAAAGATATTCGTCACTTCGTTGTAGGTGGTGGAGTTAGTGCTAACTCTAGACTTCGTGAAAAGGTAGAAGAATTAAGAAATGAATATCCAGAAGTGGAATTTACGGTACCTCCAATGTATTGTTGTACAGACAATGCGAGCATGATCGGTGTTGCTGGAACGATCGCATATCTTTCTGGTAGAAGAGCAGATGCAAGCTTGACTGCCGATTCAAGTTTAGAAATCCAATAGGAGGTTTTTATGCAGGAATTACGTTTACTTCGAGAAAAAGATTTAGAAAGTATATATCCAATCTATGTGCATTATGTAAAGACAAGTGTGGCTATATTTGATCTTGTGCCAGATTCTTTTGATGTGTTTAAAGAACATATGATGGAAATTTCAAAGACAAATCCGTTTTATGTAGCACTTTATGATGATGTTTTAATTGGCTATGGATATGTACACCCTGCTTTTTCGAAGGAAGCGTATAAGCATTGTGTAGAACTCACTATTTATTTTAAAGAAGGAAAACATTATGGTTTGCCTTCAAAAATGTTAGATCAGCTTGAAGTGGATTGTAGAAAATTAAACATGCGTTGGATCATTTCATGCATTACAGATTCGAATGAAGAAAGTATAGCCTTTCATAAAAAACATGGCTTTACATGGTATGGGGCATTGCCTTCTTGTGGCATGAAATTTGATGCATGGCATGGTGTAGTTTGGCTTTGTAAGAGATTGGATGAGGTTAAAAAGAATTTTACTTGTGCAAGTAACGCAACCATCTTGGGTGATGTTTCAATTGGTAAAGATTCAAGTGTTTGGTATAACGCTGTGATTCGTAGTGAAGAAGAAACAATTGAAATTGGACAAGAAACCAATATTCAAGATCAGTGTGTTTTGCATACGGATCGTGGCTATCCATTAAAAATTGGTGATCGTGTCACGATTGGTCATGGGGCTATTGTGCATGGTTGTACGATTGAGGATGAGGTGCTTATTGGTATGGGTGCCATTGTGTTAAATGGGGCTCATATAGGAAAGCATAGTGTTATTGGTGCAGGTTGTGTTGTGCCTGAAAACATGGTAATTCCACAAAAGAGTGTTGTGGTGGGAGTACCGGCTAAAATTATTAAAAACACTTCAGAATCTCAGGTTTCTGATATTCTTTCAAATGCAAAACATTATGTAAAATTATCGAAAAAATTGGGTTAGTCATTTGGCTAATCCTTTTGTATATTGTAAAATCTTTGTAGTGAGGTTGACTATGGAAAACTTATTAAATTATGTACATTTAAGAAGAGATATCGACTTTTCTATTCGTCCCTTTAATGAGGTGGATATGTTAGTGTGTGCCGACCTGTCTTATGTGGATTGGGATGGCATTGTGGAAAAGGAAGAGGTTTCTTTGGAAGAAGCTTGTTGTAAATATCTTTCTTTATATAGTGAAGAGGAATTAAAGAGTAAGTATACATTTTCAATGAATCTTCCACATTTAATTGATGCATTACAGGATACGATTCGTTATGGAAATATAAAGTTGAAGAACTATAAAAAAGTTTATAGCGATGAAGATGTGATTCAATTTAGTGTGGTAACACTTGTGTTGCCAGATGGTTCTCTAGTGCTTTCTTTTAGTGGTACAGACGGAAGTATTACGGGTTGGAAAGAGAACTTGATGATGACTTATAAGCAGGATCTTCCTTGTCAAATCTTGGCGAAGGATTATGTCAAAGAAACCATTGAGAATATTCCTGAAACGAGTTATTTGTTTGGATTAAAAAAGAAAAAGGTGTATCCAAAGATGTATTTAACGGGGCATTCAAAGGGTGGAAATTTAGCCGTGTATTCCTATATAAAAAATCCAGAACTACAGGGATATATTGAAGGTGTAAAAAGTTTTGATGGGCCTGGCTTTGTGGAAAGTTTCTGGCAAGGTGATGAGGATATTTCTAAGATCACAAACTATATTCCTAAGGATAGTATTGTGGGTCGTGTTTTACATCATAGAGAACAAACAAAAATCATGGATGCCCAAGGTTCTGGCTTAGCGCAACATGATACGCTTATGTGGAGTGTGGATATAAAAGACTTTAATTATTGTGATGCACTCACAAAAGAGAGTGATGATTTATTGGAATATGTAAATAAGTTATTGATGGATCGTCCACTGGAAGAAAAAGAGCGTTATTGTCATTTGATTGGAGAATTATTTGATCGTATGGAAATTTATACGATTGCGGATTTAACTGAATTTTCATTTAAACAGGCATTGTCTGGAATTAAGGAGATTCGTCAATTGAATGCAGAAGAAATTAAGTTTATGTTTGAAGTTGTGAAATTTATTGCGGTGCAATCCGCTCCAATATTAGTGAAAGGAAGAAAGTAAAATGAGAAAAATAGGTTGGATTGGTGCTGGCATTATGGGTCAGCCAATGGTTATTCATTTATTGAATAAGGGTTATGAAGTGCATGTGTACGCAAGACATCCAGAAAGGGTAGAACAAGCTAAAAATGCAGGTGCCATTTTAGAAGAATCGATTGTGTCTTTGACATCCAATGTAGATGTCATTTGTACAATGGTCGGTTTTCCTAGTGATGTTAAAGAAGTATATGATGTGATTTTTAGTTGTATTGATGCGGGTAAAACTTGTATTGATTTTACGACTTCAAGTCCAAAACTTGCCAAAGAATTGTATATAAAAGGGAAAGAATTGGGGGTTCATGTATTGGATGCGCCAGTGACTGGTGGAGATACGGGAGCTAAAAATGGTACTCTAACTGTATTGGTTGGTGCAGATAAAGAGGATTTTGAAACAAATAAAGAAATCTTTGAAGCGTTTGGAACACAAATTGAGTATTGTGGCAAGGCAAGTTGTGGACAACATGTCAAGATGGCTAACCAAATCATGATTGCGAATACGTTACAGGGTATTTGTGAGGCCATGTCGTATTTGAATTGTAAAGATGTGGATGAATCTTTCGTGTATCGCTTCTTGCGTAATGGTGCTGCTGGATCTAAACAATTGGAATTCCAAGGTAAGAAGATGTTAGAGAATGATTATGCGCCTGGTTTTTATGTGAAGCATTTTGTGAAAGATTTAAAAATTGCAGTACAAGAGGCAAATTTTCCTTTGTATGGTGTAAATCGTGTCATCAAAGAATATGTGGATTTAATGGATCGTGGTATGAGTGATTTAGGTACGCAGTGTTTGATTGAGTATTTTAGAAAGCCACAAATTAAAGCGGTTATCTTTGATATGGATGGTTTGATGTTTAATACGGAAAAGATGTTTAAGGATGAGTTTAAAGAGAAGGCTAAAGAATTAGGCGTTTCTTGTCCAGACTCTTTTCCGGAACCTTTAATTGGTTGTGATTCAAGAAAGGTTGCAGAGTTTGAAATGATGTATCCAGGTGTGACAAGAGTTATGGAAGAAATTCAGGAAGAGCGTGCGGATTATTTCTTTACATATTTTAAAGAGCCTGGTAGTGCCAATATGGTTGGTTTACAGAATTTAATTGAGTATATTGAAGAGAATAAGATTCCTTATGCGGTGGCTTCAAGTTCGCATCCGCAGGCTATTAAAAAGTTCTTGTCGCATGCAGGTTTTGTGTTAAGTCCAAATGTGATTGTTTCTTCTAAAGAGGGATATAAATCAAAGCCAGCTCCAGATGTTTTCTTGGCAGCAGCAAAAAGATTAGGAATGGAACCAGAAAATTGTTTAGTGTTAGAGGATAGTAAGCATGGAATTATGGCAGCAGCCAATGCGAAGATGCATTCCATTTTTATTCAAGATCAGATTGCACCAGATGACGAAATGAAGGAGTATATTCAAGAGTCTTGTACGGATTTAAATGGGGTAATTGATTATTTAAAGCGTTGTAAATAATTGGTTGCTACTTTATAATATTGTTGAGAAATTAATAGGAGGACGTAATGAAAAAAGAATTAGTCATTGTTCTTGATTTTGGAGGACAATATAATCAGTTGGTTGCACGTCGTGTTCGTGAGTGCAATGTATATTGTGAAATTTATTCATATAAAACAGATTTAGAAAAAATCAAAGCTATGAATCCAAAAGGAATTATCTTAACTGGAGGACCAAATAGTTGTTATGAGGCAGATTCACCTACATATTCAAAGGAATTATTTGAATTGGGTATTCCAGTTCTTGGTCTTTGCTATGGCGCACAATTGATGATGCATGTATTGGGTGGAAAAGTAGAAAAAGCGGATCACCGTGAATATGGTAAGACAGAGGTTCTTGTTGATAAGACTTCTTCTAAAATCTTTGAGGGTGTATCTGAAAAAACAATTTGCTGGATGTCACACTTTGACTATATTTCACAGGTAGCACCTGGATTTGAAATTACGTCTCATACAGATAACTGTCCTTGCGCATCAAGTGAAAATGCAGAAAAAGGATTATATGCTATTCAGTTCCATCCAGAAGTATTGCATACACAAGAAGGTTCAAAAATGTTATATAACTTCGTTCGTGGTGTTTGTGGATGCTGTGGTGACTGGAGAATGGATAACTTTGTTGAAGAACAAATTAAAGCGATTCGTGAAAAGGTTGGAGATGGAAAAGTTTTATGTGCCCTTAGTGGTGGTGTAGACTCTTCTGTCGCAGCTGTATTATTATCAAAAGCAATTGGTAACCAATTGACATGTGTATTTGTTGATCATGGTTTACTTCGTAAAAACGAAGGGGATGAAGTAGAGGCTGTATTTGGCCCAGAAGGTCCATATGAATTAAACTTCATTCGTGTAAATGCGCAACAAAGATATTATGAAAAGCTAAAGGGTGTTGAAGAACCAGAAGCAAAACGTAAGATCATTGGTGAAGAATTCATTCGTGTATTTGAAGAAGAGGCTAAGAAAATTGGAAAAGTTGATTTCTTAGTTCAAGGAACGATTTATCCAGATGTTGTTGAGAGTGGTTTAGGTGGAGAATCTGCCGTAATTAAATCTCACCACAACGTCGGTGGACTTCCTGATCATGTAGATTTCAAAGAAATCATTGAACCATTACGTGACTTGTTCAAGGATGAAGTTCGTAAAGCCGGTTTAGAATTAGGTATTCCAGAATACTTAGTATTCAGACAACCATTCCCAGGACCTGGTTTAGGAATTCGTATCATTGGTGAAGTTACAGAAGAAAAAGTAAAAATCGTCCAAGATGCAGATGCCATTTATCGTGAAGAAATCGCAAATGCTGGATTGGATCGTTCAATCGGTCAATACTTTGCAGCATTGACAAACATGCGTTCAGTAGGTGTTATGGGTGATGAAAGAACATATGATTATGCCATCGCTTTACGTGCCGTTAATACAATTGACTTTATGACTGCTGAATCTGCTCAGATTCCATATGAAGTATTAAATAAAGTTATGTCTCGTATTATCAATGAGGTTCGTGGAGTCAATCGTGTAATGTATGACCTTACTAGTAAGCCTCCTGGAACAATCGAGTTTGAATAATTCAATAAACACCAAAAGTCCTTTATATAAGGGCTTTTTTACATGCTGGTTTTGGCTGTGAGTACAAAATGAGTACATAAATTATTGAATGAATTATCGGGAACCGATAATTCATATGACTGTATAAGAAAAAAACACAAAAATTAGAGCAAAATAATAAAGCAGATTCACATGTACTATTAGGCACAGTTGATCTGCTTTTATTTATTGTTAATTTTGTTTACTGTATGAAATCCAATCTGACTCCCAGCTGTTTTTATAAGCATTGAATTTTCTCTTGCTTAAATGTCCATCTACATCTTTGTATTTCCAACGAGTCATGCCTTTGGCATTGTCTAAAGCATGATCAGGTATATATAGAGAATTCTTTTCTCTTAAGTCAGTTTCTTTTTTTAAAAGTGAATAATTTTTTATTGGAGATATAAAACTTTCTCCATCCGTATTTACGACTAATTGTTTTTCTCCTCCGTTTACCAATATGTATGCATTAGATTTTGATATTTCATATGTGCCTTTTGTTAGATTTGATTCTGTGTAGTAAGGTGTCAAAATCAAAAAGTTAAGAAAAATCATTATAATTAGCATAGGAAATACGAAAATAGTCGGACTAGTCTTTTTATTAAGAATAGCGTTTATGCGGTAATTTAGATTTGATTTTCTATTGAATGATAAGTTTGAACTTAAAACAGTTGTAGAAGATTTGATTGCTTGTTTTTGTGTTTTAATCAGAAAATTTAGATAATCTAGTTTTTGGTGTTCTTCAAGATTTTCAATAGTTTTGTTGTCAGCGTGAAGTTCAAGATAAAGATCCAACTGCTTGTTAAAAATATATATTGGAATAAACCACCAAAATAGGATTTTAAATACATTTACAATGAACTTGATGAAATTATCTTTATGTAAAATATGTGTTATTTCATGTTTAAGTGCATAATCAATTTCTTTGTTGTTCAGATTTTCAGGTATTAAAATGATTCCTTGTAATCCTATAACAATCGGTGTATTGATGTAGGATGTTTGATAAATTTCATAATCAGGATTTACTATACGATTACCATTTTTTCTTATCTCGCGAATGATGTAATTGCATTCTCTGATTTGTTTCATTAGTTTTGTAAATTGGTAGATGCTTCCAATTATAGCAACAGAAAGTAGAAAATGGTACATGTAAATCTGATTGAATAGTTTATATTGAAGAATATCGATTAGTGGATTCATAATCTTATCTAAAGGGATAAGAATTGATAACTTGGTTTCAAATGGAAAACATAGTTTTATGAATATGATCAACAAAAATAATCTGAAGAATACTTGATTCATGTTCCATTGTTTATGAATACAAAAATCAAAAATAAATATCATACAACTTGTCAAAATTAATGTGGATAGTAATGTTGACAAAATAAATGTCATATAATTCACCTAATTTCTTTTTTTCGTTTGTCGATTAGCTTTTGAAGTTCATTTAAAGAATCTAAATCATCTTCTTCATCAACTAATCCGCATAGTAGTTTAAAACGATTCGAATCGCTAATAAAAGCAGATATATATTGAGTTTGAGAAACTAAAGGCTTATATGTTCGGGTTAGAGACTTTTTGTTGAAAACAACATCATCTACTTCTATAAATTTACATTTTAATAAGTTACGCAAAACTTGCTGAACGGTATTGATATTTAAGTCGGGTGACGTATCTTTGATTTCACTAGCTGATAATGCGGAATCGGCATTCCATAAAATATCCATTATAGTTCTTTCTTTTTTTGTTAGTTGTTCCATAAGTTATTCCTTCTTTCATTTATATTTTAACATATGAAAAAAATAAATAAAACTCTTGTAAAAAAATAATACCGTGTTATATTTTTAATAGGAAAATGTTTTCTAATGCAGTACAACTTATTACTACGTAGTTAATATTTAAAGATGGAGGTGAAACAATGAAAAAGATTCGATTATTAATTCCTTTGTTTATTGGTCTAGTTGCTGTTTCGGCTTATCCTGCTTTCGCAAGATCGAGTGAAGAACCGGTCAATGTTGAAGAAGTGAATGAAACAAATGAGAATGTAGGTTATTTTCCTGGATGTGATGATGATGAAAAAGTAATTCCATTAGGGGATGGCTTTCTAGGCGGAGAAGCTTACTTACAAAATGGGGATGAAGAGATCTACTTGAATAGTGAAACGGATTCGAGTGCAATCACTGTCAAAGAAGCAAAGGAAATCTTAAAAAGCCGACAGGTAGAGTCTGACAATCAATAATTTAGGTTAGCAATGTAAAATACCATACACATGATATGTATGGTATTTTTTTTGAATCCTCATTCGTTTTTGTCGTTAAGATTATTGATATTACCCGTGATAACTGTGAATTTTTCTTCGGAGTTGTTTGATTCTTTTTCGTCATTCAATTTTTTTTGTAGTGCTTTTACCTGTGTTTCCATCAATTCTTTTTCTGACGTTTCTCTGTATTTCTTGAATGAGATTGGAATCATATATTTCTCATATATTTGTGATTTCTTGTTTAAAGATTCTTCTTCTGAAATCAGGTGGTTTGAGCAATCGAAACATACGGATTGCATCTCATATAAATAGGAAATTAGATTGTCGCCAAGAGCATCATTATTCAACAATGTAAAAGTAACTTTAGGATGTATACATTCACTTTTGTTTTTAGAAGAACTATGACTCTTTTCAGCTTCCACCTGAAATGAAAGGCTGTCTATTTCAAATAGTTGGCTGATCATATTACCTATATCCGTGACTGTTAATGTTGAGTCTGGAACAGAATTGTATCCGTTTAGCCATTCAAAAGATACATTACATTCTTTCATGATTTTTCCTATGACTTCAAAGGAAGGTAGATATTTATCTTTTTCATAAGCAGAAATAGAGGGTTGAGGAACGTCTAATAATTTTGCGAATTCAACCTGCGTCATTTTCATCATTTTTCTAGTTTTCTTGATTCTTTGTCCCATTGTTTCCATATAATCACTTCCTGTTGAATATATTGTATCATTTCAAAAAACAAATATCAGAAAAACTTATAAATATATGAAATACTTATTGACAAATTACGAAGTATAAGAATATATTATAAATATAAGAAATGCGTATATTTGTGACGATACTTTCCTCAAATTAAAAAAGCAGTGAAGATACATATCAGGCAAGGAGGTGAGTATATGTCGGACAAGGCTTTATTGGGTGCTGCGGATATTGCTGAAATATTAGGTGTTTCTAAAAGCAAGGCTTACACAATAATTCGTGAAGGAAATCAAGAATTGAAGAGTATGCATAAGCTTGTGATTTCTGGAAAACTGCCAGTGGAGTATTTTAACGATATTTGTTATTCCAGTAAATCAAACAGGGATGAAGAAGGGAGTTGATCGTATTGGCAAGTATTACGTTAAATCCTAAGACGAAAAAGTATGATGTGCAGTTTCGTGTAAAGGATGCGATGGGAAATTGTAAGAAGTCGACGAAACGTGGTTTTAAAAGAAAATCGGATGCAAAGAAGTGGCTAAATGAATATGAGCTTAAAAAGAGCGAGAGTCTTTCAATGAAGTTTTCTGATTATGTGGATGTATATCTAGAAGATTTGAAACCTCGATTAAGAAAAACAACGTACGAGACGAAGAGAACATATTTACGAGTACTTATCACTCCGTTCTTTGGCAATTATGGACTGGATGATATTTCAGTGTCGATGGTAAGAAAATGGCAGAATCAGCTGATTGAAAGAGGATATTCAGAAACGTATCAAAAAACATTGAACAATCAGCTTAGTGCACTTTTCAACCATGCGGTAGCATATTATGGATTGAAAAATAATCCAGTACGTATAGCTGGTCCCATTGGAAAGGAACACGGTGATGAGGTAGAGTTTTATACAAAAGAGGAGTTTGATCGTCTGATCGAGCAGACAATGAACAATCAAACGGTTTATACGATCTTTATGACGTTTTACTGGACGGGCATGAGACTGGGAGAATTAAGAGCGCTGACACCTAATGATATTCATATTGACGGAAAATATATTGATGTGAATAAATCGTTGCAGGTCGTTAAGGGTAAAGAAATTATTACGGATCCTAAAACACCAAAGAGTAAAAGAAGGATCACAATTCCTGATTTTTTGGCTACTATTTTAAAGGAGTATATGGATTCGTTGTATAATCCAAATCCGAATAAGCCAATTTTCAGAATGTCTAAAGGAGCAATCCATCATGCCTTGAAAACAAATGCGGTTAAGGCTGGATTAAAACCGTTACGTATCCATGCATTTCGTCATGCGCATGCAGCATATCTGATTGAAATGCAGGTTCCAATTTTGGCAATCTCAAATCGGTTGGGACACGAAAAGATACAGACAACCATGAATACTTATGGACATTTATATCCAAATAAACAAAGACAAATTGCAGATGCGATTGAAGCAAGGGTAAAAGGTGAATTTTAGATGCCAGGATTAAATAAGAATCGCAAAAGACCTGTCACAATTGCTTTTCGAGTAACTGCACAGGAAGCACAAAGAATCAATCAGAGAGTTAAGATTTCGGGATTATCAAGAAGAAAGTATTTTATGAATACTTTTCTAGGCCAGAAGATTGAGCTAAGAGGAGGCTGCTTTGAAAGTAATCGGCTTGCTTCAGAATTGAAAAAGATTCGAATGAAGCTGGAGATGTTGGAAGTAAATTCACCACAAATGGAAGAAACGATTGATGAGTGTTATGCTCTGCTTTTTGAGCTATCGAAAGTGATCAAAGAAAATGAGCCTGTACAAAAAGAAGTTCCTGCATTCACTCAGGAAGAAGACTGGTTAGAAGATGTCATTATTAGATGAAATTGTAGTGAATATAGAAAGTATAGTGTGTAAAGATGAGTTGAAGAAATATCTATTTCGAAACGCGTGTTTTGTGAATGATGAAGATATGTATGTGATTGAAACAGCACTTTCTCAAAGGGAAGATATAGATACTCGATGGAGAAAGTCTATTTATGCACAGCTTTTAAAATCTCCAAAAGAGGGATTTATTGTAAATATGATATTGCAGGAATGGAATCTTCGCTATTTAAAGGGTCGTGGATTCTATCTTTATACAGGTAAATATTGGAAGTATACGCAAGATGAAATTGTTTCTAAAAAGATTGGTGATTTATTGGGAAAATGGAAACAGGGAAACAAGGTGCGTTCAATTTTGAAGTTATTGAAAGATGAATGTATAACAGAAGAGGAATTCAATAAAAAAGATGTTATATGTTTTCAAAATGGTACGTTGCACCTTGAATCGGGTTTGTTGAAGAAACATAGTCCTAAGGATCTTTGTTCAATCATAATGTCTTATGATTACGATGAAACCAAAGAGTCAAAAGAATGGGCTGCATTTGTGATGGATATATGCAATGGAAAACAATATCGTTATGACAAACTTCAATTGTTATGTGGATATATTTTGATGAGTGATTGTCATCTGCAGAAATGTTTTATCTTTTATGGTACAGGAGCAAATGGTAAGAGCGTATTTATGAATATTATTTCAAATGTATTTGGCCAGGAGAATGTGACACATCTGCAACTTGTAGATATGTACGACAAGTTTCAACTGATTCAGCTGGAGTCTGCACTATTAAATCTAGGTGAGGATTCAGGCTCTTCTTTAAAAGGTGGAGATTCAGAATTAAAAAGATTATCTGCCGGAGATCGCGTTAGTGCATGTTATAAGGGAAAAGATTTTATTAGCTTTCGTTCAAGAGCAAAATTGATTTTTGCGATGAATGATATCTTGTTTTCAAGCGCAATCAATCAAGGAATATTGCGTAGACTGTCTACGATTATGTTTGAGGTTCATTTTGTAGATGAGCCAAAACTGCCCGAAGAAAAAAAGATCGATCGCAATCTTGAAGATAAACTTTCTAAAGAACTTTCTGGCATTTTCAATTGGTGTTATGAAGGATATTTAAAATTGAAGAAAGTTGATTGCTTCGCTAGAGATGAAGATGATATTGAAATGGAACGAATGTTTTTGGATGTATCTTCACCATTGTATGGATACTATGTTCAGATGGAACCGTTAAAAAGATTTACTCCTACTAGAGAAATCTATGATAACTATTTATTTTGGTGTAGAGATAAAGGAATCAAACCTAAAGCACTATCAACATTCTCATCACAGTTTGCACTGGTTTCAAGAAGTTCTTATAAAAAGAATGATTCTTATAAAGATGAGAATGGAAAACATATTCGAGGATATGAACCGTTATAAAATCACTATGTTTAAATTAACCAGGTTACCCGGTTCTGATTTTGATATGTATTAGAACCAGTGTACCTGGTTATTTTTCAAACGACAGGTATTTTTTTCGGTAGGTAGAAGACAGAAGAAATGTGAGAACCAGTAAAGCTAGGTAAATGAAATAGAAGATGAGTCACTTTGATGGTGACGGTGTGACGGTTTGGGGGGGGTATACCTTTCCAATCGTCATACCGTCATAAATTATTTGGAAGGATAATAAAAAATGTATTAGCAAGCAACGCATATGGTCACCCATATACAGAAGGGAGGTCATCAAATATGACGCGAAAACGAGAACATCGAATGACGGTGCGTTTGAATGGGGATGAATATACTAAAGTTTTGAGTAAGATTGAAAGGTCTGGATTATCCAAACAGGAGTATATCTTATCTTCGATTCTGAATAAAAAGATTCAGGAAAGATTGAATGTGGATTATTTTAAATTAATAAATGAAGTAAATCATGTGGGAACAAATCTAAATCAGATCGCAAGAAAATTAAATGGTAATGAATCTATTTTGAAGGATGAAATCTTCAAAAATCAGCTGTTGCTCAATCAGGTTTTGAAGAATCTTAATGATCAGATCAAAGGAAATTCAAATGGCAACAACTAAGATATGGAGTGTTAAAAATCGATTAGATCATGTTCTTGAATATGTATCTAATGAAGATAAGACGATCGATAAACTTGGATCGTATGTTTCAAGAAATGAAGCTACAGAAAATCAGAAATATATGACTTGTGTGAACTGTTCTGGCAATGATCCATTTACAAGTATGATGAATTTAAAAGATGTTTTTCACGATACATCCAATATTATTGCGTATCATGCGATACAATCATTTAAGCCACACGAAGCAAATGCAGATACAGTTCATGAAATTGGTGTTGAAACCGCAACAAGATTATATGGAGATAGATATCAGTTTGTCGTATGCACACATTTGGATAAGGACCATCTACATAATCATATTGTATTGAATCCGATATCGATTGTTGATGGTAAAAGATATCATAATTCGATGAAAGACATTTATCAGTTAAGAGAAGTTTCAGATGAAATATGTAAAGAATACGGATTGAGTATAGTGGAAAAACCACAGGGGAAAGGACAATCTAGAAGTCAGTATTATTCGGCTAGAAGCTATATTCGAGAAATAAAAAAAGACATAGATGCTGCCTGTATACGTGCATTTACAGTCAAAGATTTTGTTCAAGACATGAAGCTGGAAGGATATTCATTTGAAGAAGTGGAAGGATTGGACTGCGTAGTTCATCCTAATTATGATAAGCCAATACCATTATTGTTGCTCGGACAAAGATATTCTTTGGATTGTATTGAACAGAGAATAGAAAAAGAAGAAGTTAGATATGTTCCATTAAAGATTGTTTACAAACAAAAAGATGCAGATCGTATTTATGGACAATATAAAAATGGAATGTTTAAAGGTTTTATGAAAGAAGTAGTCAAATTTCAAGTGTTGTTAGGTATTCTTCCCAATTATTCTTCTACGAAAATAAAGCTTTCAAAAGAAATGCAAAAAGAATGTAGAAAGCTAGATCTTATCACAAATGCAACAACCATTATGGCAAAAAATGATATTGATACATTAGAAAAACTAGAATCCTATGTAGACTTACTAGATAAACAGATGAATGGATTACTGGCACAAAGAAAGTACTTATATTCCAGATCCTACAAAGAAAAGGATCTAATTGCCAAGGCAAAACTATCCAAAGAAGCAAAAGCACTAACACCGGATATTAAAGTATTAAGAAGTCAGATCAAGAGTCTAGACTATATAAGAAAACGTTCATCAAAGTATAGAGAGTATAATAAACAGTTAGAACAGAAAAGGAATTTAGATAAACAAAGAGCTTGAGTAAATAAGGTTTTACTCAAGCTTTATTTAATAATCTTATCAATTGTTTATGATGCATACATATAATGTTTATCTGTTTTTATATATGTAATAAAGCTCCTTATATCTTCTTTGAATTAAATATACTTCCTCTAGATCAGCTAGATAAAATTTCTGAAATCCATGTGAAAATATACTTTGGCTATTTTGAAAAATAAACTCAATGTCTTCTTGGTATTTTTTATTACATAAATAATTAGGCTCTTTTAACTTAATAGTCAATGAATCTGATATCTTCTTTAAAAGATTTGATATTTTACTATCTTGCTTTGAGGCGAATTCATTTATCCAATTAATATAATAATTTGCTTTTTCATATTCTTTTAATTCGGTATATAAATATCCGAGTTTATGAACTACAAAAAAAGAGCTTAGCGAATAATTGTACTTATTTGCTTCTAATGCTTCTAGATAATATTTTGCTTTTTCTATATTTTTCTTTTCGAGCATAGTAGCTCCCAAGTTATAATTGATGACAAAATTAATATCATATTTCATAAATGGAGCAAGATTTTCCAGCTTTTTAAAATACTTTACAGACTCATTAGAATTGCTTAATTCCAATGAGCATAGTCCCAAGAGAAGTAAACAGCCATACATTAGATTAATGTTACAGTTTTCACAGGCCAATTCATAACATTTCTTTGTGCCCATATAAGCTTCGTTTATGTTCCCATTATGAAATAAGGTATCACAATAAAAATAGTTCAACCATCCATATCTATCTCCATCAATAATTTTTTTGAAATCTTTGAGTCTATTATTGGTATTCTTGTATCTTATAATCTTTAATAAATTATAAAAATATAACTCGTTAAAATCCCCAAACTCAATCACTTCGCTTATCAAATCTAAGATTTCCTCATCAATATCTTTATTATTTATATGATATAAATCAAAGTTAGAAAAGAGTTTCGCAATATAAAAAAAGAGAATATATTCCGAACGAAGATAATTAGATTGCTCCTCCTCTATTTTTGCCATTAAATCTGATCTATCCAAATTTAACATAAGTCTTTGCATAAATAACTCTGTTACATGTTTAAGACGATTCGTATTTGACTCTAAAATATCAATGTTGATATTGCTCAATCTTTCTAATATCTGATTTATAATTTTAGGATTAATATTACTTTTGTTATTTTCTATTTTACTCAATGTTGAAGGTGTACATATTCCATCACATAATTCTGATATTGATTTTTTCTGTAGATAGCGATTGATTTTTATATATTTACCGTAATTTACCATATACATTCATCTCCAAAAAAACATTTATAATATATATTCGATTTTATCATAGATCCGCTCTTCAAAAAAATTGAATTTCAATATTTTACTATCAATGAAAAAATATTGCGGTTTAGAAAATGTCTAAAAGAGTCGTTTGTCATGAGTAAAAAAGTCATTTTTAATACTTATAAAATTGAAAGGTATTATTAGTTTTGTGTTATTAGCGTTTTTTAATTAACTTGAAAATAATTTAAAAAGCAGAAAAAAGGAAAAATTTCTTGAAAAATATACTTAAAGCGTGTATAAATAATATTACCGGTGAAAAAATGATTTAGATGGATTAACGATAAAGTTATTGATAGAAACTGTGTTGTATTTAACTTATCAAACATATAGGAAGGATTAGTTATAAGTAATCAATTTAATCTTCTTCTAATTCTTATTAGATTAATAAAAAATAAGTTTATGCGATTGAAGATAATTGTAATTTATAATTTACAGGTGACAAAAATGAAATCATTAAACAAAAAAAATATTCAAAAAGATAGCAAAAAATATAAATGTATGTATTCATTATGTAAATAATAATTCATACTTATCATTTCTTGATAAATCCAAATTACTTGTTTAGTTTTTTCATCTATAAATTTTTTCATCGGTTTCAAGGAGATAATTATTCTTATGATTAAGATAAAAGAAATACAGTTTATTAGTATTAATGATAAAGAAACAATAATAGTTAATTTAATCAATGGACTTGCAGATGTTATTGATAAGGATACTGAAAAAAATCTTAAGAACAATCAATTTACAAGTTTAGATGATAGTGTGATTCATTGTTTAAAAGATCGTAAATACATTTTTTCCACTAAAGAGGAGTATGATATATATTTAAATAATATTTATTATACTGCATCATTTTACGAAGAAAGAGAAATTCCAAATTTTTTATTTATCCCTTCTTATGATTGTAATTTAAATTGTACATATTGTTATCAAAAAGCGTATAAAATACAATCATTTGACATTTCTGAAGACATAGTTGAATCTTTTTTTGATTATATACAATCAAAAATAAAAGATTTAGAAAAAAGATATAAAACACATTATGAAGCTAATGATATTATAATTACCCTTATGGGTGGTGAACCATTATTATCTAGAAATAAATATGTGAGTACCCATCTGACAACCCTAGGCATTTACCAATCCTCTAGCCGTGGCATATTG
>NZ_QSPK01000036.1 GCF_003436425.1 Eubacterium sp. TM05-53 | reverse complement strand
TATTGACATTATTTATGTCCACTTATTGAATGGGGTTATCAGATGGGTACTCACAAAAATTAATTTATCTTGATTCATAATTATGTTATAGGTAAAGAAATTGATATGTTTAAAGTATCATTTTGTATATGACAAAGCCTAGAAATTTGATAGGAATATAGGTTATATTTTATTGGGTGGATATGTGAAAAAATTAATAAAATAGTGTGATTAAATTAATTGTGGTTATAAAAAAATTTTTAAAAAAATGAATGAAAGCGCTTGCAAGTATGTGCTATGATACAGTAGTAAAAAGACGCATCCCATTGATTAGGATATAAAGCGGACATTAAAAGTGTATAACAGATGATATAAATTGATTTCATGACAAATGGCTTTGTTTCGAGTATAATTTAGAAATTCATTTTGAAACACCCAGCTGCCAATCATATTATATGTATGTCTCTATATAGAAATCATGTGAAGTATCCATTTTGGAAGTGTGTCTTAGTGTAAAAATCTATACAGGAGGATAATATGAACAAAAGATTTTTAACAATTGCTGCAGCTTTATCTATGGGTGTTGCATTAACTGCTTGTAGCAGTGGAGGAGATGAAGGAAAAACTGGTGGTTCTAGTGTTGCGAACGCTGATAAACCATTAGTATGGTATAACCGTCAACCTTCAAACAGTTCAACTGGTGAATTAGATATGGATGCATTAAACTTCAACAAAGATACTTATTATGTTGGTTTCGATGCAAATCAAGGTGCTGAACTTCAAGGTCAAATGATTAAAGATTATATCGAAAAGAATATCGATACATTAGATCGTAACGGAGATGGCGTTATCGGTTACGTATTAGCTATTGGTGATGTTGGTCACAATGACTCTATTGCTCGTACAAGAGGTGTTCGTAAAGCATTAGGTACAGCTGTTGAAAAAGATGGCGAAGTTGTAAGTGATCCAGCTGGAATCAATACTGATGGTTCTTCTAAGAACGTTCAAGATGGTTCATTAGAAATTAACGGAAAAACTTATACAGTAAGAGAACTTGCTTCTCAAGAAATGAAAAACTCTTCAGGTGCAACATGGGATGCTGCAACTGCAGGTAATACAATCGGTACATGGACTGCTTCATTCGGTGAAGAAGTTGACGTTGTAGCTTCTAACAATGATGGTATGGGTATGTCAATGTTCAACGCATGGTCAAAAGAAAATAAAGTTCCTACATTTGGATACGATGCTAACTCAGATGCAGTTGCTGCAATCGCTGAAGGATATGGTGGAACAATTTCTCAACATGCTGACGTTCAAGCTTATTTAACATTAAGAGTATTACGTAATGCTTTAGATGGTGTTGATATCGATACAGGTATCGGTACAGAAGATGATGCAGGAAACGTATTAAGTGATGATGTATTCACATACAATGCTGATCAACGTTCTTACTATGCATTAAACGTTGCTGTTACTGGTGACAACTATAAAGATTTCTTAGATTCAACAGTTACTTATGCTCCAGTTTCTAATCAATTAGATGAAAAAGACCACGCTAAGAAGAGCGTTTGGTTAAATATCTACAATGCTTCTGACAACTTCTTAAGTTCAACTTACCAACCATTATTAGAAAAATATGATGACTTATTGAATTTAGATGTTGAATACATTGGTGGAGATGGACAAACTGAATCTAACATCACAAACCGTTTAGGAAACCCAGACAAATATGATGCATTCGCAATTAACATGGTTAAGACTGACAATGCAGCTTCTTACACAGGAATCCTTAAATAAATAATTCAATAAAACACAGGATTAAACTTATTAGGGAGAAATTATTTTCTCCCTAATGTTATTTAAATAGTAGTAAAAAAATAGGAGAGATTTTATGGCAGATAAGAATGAAGAATTAGTCTTATCTATACGCGGAATGAGTAAGTCTTTTGGACGTAACCGTGTTTTGGATCACATTAGTTTAGATTTAAAACCAGGCACAGTTATGGGGCTTATGGGAGAAAATGGTGCTGGTAAATCAACAATGATGAAATGTCTATTTGGGACATATCAAAGAGATGAAGGTACAATTTTTTTAGAAGGAAAAGAAATTAATTTTTCTGGACCAAAGGAAGCACTTGAAAATGGTATAGCCATGGTGCACCAGGAATTAAATCAATGTCTTGAAAGAAATGTTAAAGACAATTTGTTCTTGGGTCGTTATCCTACTAATTCTTTTGGCGTAGTAGATGAAGATCGAATGAAAAAGAAATCATCTGAGCTTTTTAGAAAGCTTGGTATGACAGTTAACTTAGATCAACCAATGCGAAATATGTCTGTATCACAAAGACAGATGTGTGAAATTGCCAGAGCTATTTCATATAACTCAAAGGTTATCGTACTTGATGAACCAACATCTTCTTTGATGACACAAGAAGTTAATAAATTGTTTGATATGATGCGTATGTTGAAAAAACAAGGTATTTCGCTAATTTATATTTCGCATAAAATGGATGAAATTTTTGAAATTTGCGATGAAGTATCGGTTCTAAGAGATGGAAAAATGGTTATGACAAAACCTACTTCAGAAACCAACATGAATGAGTTGATTGCAGCCATGGTAGGTCGTTCATTGGATAACCGATTCCCACCTGTTGACAATGTTCCTGGAGAACCAATGTTATCTATTCAACATGTATCAACAAAATATGAGCCATACTTAAAAGATATTACATTTGACGTTAAAAAAGGTGAGATTTTCGGCCTATACGGTTTAGTAGGAGCTGGACGTACGGAATTGCTAGAAACAATCTTTGGTATCCGTACTAGAGCCTCAGGTCGTGTTTATTTTGACAATAAGTTAATGAACTTTAATAGTGCTAAAGAAGCAATTGAACATGGCTTTGCCCTGATTACTGAAGAGCGTAAAGCAAATGGATTGTTCTTAAAGTGTGATTTAACATTTAATACAACGATTGCAAATTTACCTTCTTATATGAGCAAGGTAGCACTTTCTGATAATAAGATGGTTCAAGCTACGAATAAAGAAATCAAAACCATGAGAACTAAGTGTATGGGACCAAATGATGCGATTACTAGTCTATCTGGTGGTAACCAACAAAAAGTTATCTTCGGTAAATGGTTAGAGAGATCACCAAACGTATTCATGATGGATGAACCTACACGTGGTATTGACGTAGGTGCTAAATATGAAATTTACGAATTGATCATCAAAATGGCTAAACAAGGAAAAACTATTATTGTAGTTTCAAGTGAAATGCCAGAAATCTTAGGTATTACAAACCGTATTGGCGTTATGTCAAATGGACGCTTAGCCGGTATTGTAAATACAAAAGATACTAACCAGGAAGAGTTGTTAAGACTCAGTGCAAAATACCTATAAAGGAGATAATTATGACAAATACAGTTACAAATATTCTTAGTCATGATGAAGAGCTTGCACTACGTAAACCTATTGAGGATTATGTAGGAAAGATCCAAGCTGAAATTGATGAACTAAGAGAAGAAGGAACAAATAAAGTATTGGAATATTCTGAAGAAATCGAGGTTCTAAAGAGAGATAAAATTTATACTAAAAGCGAAAAAGAAGCTCGAATTTCAGAATTAAATGGTAAATTACAAAAAGCCAAAGAAATCGAGGCTAAAAACAAACAGCCAATCAATGACAAAATTGCAGTAGCTGAAAAATATTTAAAGGATCACTATCAAACAGATTACTACAACAAAGTTGTTGAAAGTAATAAGTATGAGGTTCAAAAGGCTAAGGCAGACTATGATAAAAAATTAAAAGAATTAGAAAAAGAACACAAAGATATTTTATCAGGTCTTAGTGATAAAGAAGAAATTAAAGAAGAGAACTTTATTTATAAGAACCGTTTGTTCGATGCAAAACTTGAATATACTAAAAATATGCAAGAGGCAAAAGATCGTAAACATGATGCGTTTACATTTGAATATCACTTAATTGACTTATTGAAAATGTCAAATTTCTCGTTTGCAGAAAAACAAGCTCAAAAAATTGAAAACTACAAGTACTCATTTAATACTCGTGATTTTTTATTGAAAAATGGTTTGTATATTGCGATTATTTTAGTATTCATTTTCTTATGTATCATTACACCAATTAAGAAGAATGGTTTACAACTTTTCACAGTTAATAACATTTTGAGTATTATGCAACAAGCATCTCCAAGAATGTTCTTGGCATTAGGTGTATCTGGTTTAATTATGTTAGCTGGTACTGACTTGTCCGTTGGACGTATGGTTGGTATGGGTATGACAGCCGCTACAATTATTATGCACAACGGACCTAACACGGGTTCAGTATTCGGACATGTATTTGATTTCTCAACTATGCCAGTTGGAGGAAGAATTCTTTTAGCATTAGTTGTTTGTGTTGTGTTATGTACAATGTTTACAACGATTGCCGGTTTCTTTGCAGCTAAATTTAAAATGCACCCATTTATTTCAACAATGGCGAACATGTTGGTTATCTTTGGTTTGGTAACTTATTCAACAAAAGGTGTGTCTTTTGGTGGTATTGAACAATCTATTCCAGGAAAGATTATTCCTAAAGTTGGTGGCTTCCCAACAATTATTTTGTGGGCAGTAGCTGCAGTTGTGATTGTTTGGTTCATTTGGAATAAAACAAAATTTGGGAAAAACTTATATGCCGTAGGTGGAAACCCAGAAGCTGCTTCTGTATCTGGTATTTCAGTATTTAAAGTAACTCTTGGAGCATTTATTATGGCTGGTATCTTATACGGATTTGGTTCTTGGTTAGAATGTATTCGTATGATTGGTTCTGGTTCAGCTGCGTATGGACAAGGATGGGAAATGGATGCAATCGCTGCCTGTGTAGTAGGTGGTGTATCATTTACTGGTGGTATCGGTAAAATTTCTGGTGTAGTAGTTGGTGTATTGATTTTTACTGCATTAACTTATTTATTGACAATTCTTGGTATCGATACTAACTTACAGTTCGTATTCTCAGGAATTATCATTCTTATCGCCGTAACTCTTGACTGCTTGAAATACGTACGTAAAAACTAATTAATTAAAAAAATGATAAATATAGATGGACCCAGTAAGTTGGGTCCATTTTTATAAAAAGTGGTTAATTCCTTAAGGGACTTTAACCACTTAATTTTGTTTAGACTTTCTTTTTGATGCACACGGAATTAGTAACTGTTCACGATATTTTGTGACGGTTCTTCTTGAAATATGGATATTTTCTTTAGCTAATGCTTTTTTGATGCTTTCATCACTGAATGGTTTCGTTTTGTTTTCGTTGTAAATCAAATTCATAATTCTATCTTTGATTTGTTCAGATGTGATTTCTTTAAATCCTGTATGACAGAATAAATGCTTGATTGGATAGTATTTATTGTTGAATTCAAAACCTTTTTGATTGATTGCTCTCGAAATAGTAGAGGCATGTAATCCACATTCTTTGGCTACCATTTCTAGAGTACAATAATTCAATGGACTATTTGAGATGAAGAAATCTTTTTGAATATGACACAGTGTATCCATGATTTGCAGTAGTGTCATATTTCTTTTTTGAACTGTATTAAGCAGTTGCTTAGCTTCGTTTCTTAGTTTTCTTAAATCTTTAGTAAGATGATTCATATCATCAAATTGAATGGAATAGTTCTGGTTGATCCATTCAAAATGAAATTTATCATCATATATAACTTTGATTTCTGCTTGTAAGACGGGCGCATCTGTAGAATAGTTTGCCGCAGGCTTAGGGTTAAGGGTTTGAATGAAATGAAATCCTTCTTCAAGCTCATCCAGTGTGAGCTCAGTTTTATGTATAATTTCATCATAATTGTGGGATGCAAGCTCTTCAAGAAAATCACATAAAATAGTCCCTGTTTCACTAGCGGGGTTTTCACTAAGTTCACATTGTACTTTTAATGATTCTTTTAAATTTCTACAAAAACATCCATATGGCTCTGTTCTTTGAAGAATGTAGATGGCCTGTTGTAGTTGTTTTTCGGAATAGCTAGCAAGGAATGGAGTCGTTTTGAAGTAACCGTTGGAATCTAAAAGGCTAATTAAATATTGATATAAATCTTCAGGTATTGTTTGATTTGTACTTTTAAGTTCAGCTTCAATTTTGTCATATAAACTTTGTGTAGTATGATCATACTCAAGGAATGCATCTGCGTCAGCAGTATATGTTAGAAATGGGTTTGTCTGTGCTTGCTTGTATAAGTATTCCTTTAAGCTTTTAGCATTATAGGATAGTATTTTAAGACTTTGTTCCTTTTGCGAATTAAAGGTTTGTTTAATTTTAAGTTCTGGTTTGATTGTGATATTTTGCTTCATGGATAAACTATATCATTCTTTTAAAAAAGTTGATAGAATTAAAGATAATAGTAAGGATTCATTCTTGGACCAATCATTTTCTTCTTAGTATATTTAGCAATTTGGATTTTACGTATTGTATGGACACACTTAGGATATAACTTAGGTACAAAATCAATTGATATTATTACTGAAAACTCAGATACAATTGCCAATGTGTGTAACATTATTGTGCTTCTGGTTGTTGAAGAAAAAACAAGTCAGTCCAATCGTATTAATCGTAGCAATTATCGTATTGTCAATTGGTGCTGCAGCTATTGGATTACTATAATAACGAAAAAAACTCTTAGTTTTTGCTAAGAGTTTTCTTTATGTTTTCTACATCTTCTTTTGTCGCAAGACCAACTTGGAAGGCACTTGCACTACCACAACATAAGCCGTTTATGAATGCTTTTTCGTAGTCATTTGTTTCTAAATATCCAGCCAAAAAGCCTGCAACCATAGAATCACCAGCACCAACTGAATTTACTACTGTTCCTTTTGGTGCTTTACTTTGAATGACTTCATGATTATCACTTACTAGCACTGCACCTTGTCCGGCCATAGAAATCAATACGTTTTGTGCACCCATTTCCTGTAGCTTCTTTGCGTAAGGAACAACTTCATTTCGAGTGTTCAATTCGACATTAAAGATTTCACCTAATTCATGATTGTTTGGTTTAATCAAGAATGGTTTATATTTTAATACTTTTAATAATAGGTTGTTTGTCGCATCGACAACAACTTTTATTTTCTTTTCTTGAACACGTTCCATGATCTGTTCATACATTGTATCGGGTAGTGTATTTGGAATGCTTCCTGATATAACTAAGATATCTTTTTCTGTGAGTTGATCTAATTGATTGAATAATTCTTGAATGTCTTCTGGCTGAATGTCAGGTCCCATACCATTGATTTCTGTTTCTTCATCGGATTTCATTTTTACATTGATTCTAGATAATCCTTTTTTTACATGAATAAAATCTGTTTTAGCTCCATAACTTTCTAATTTATGCTCAATTTCTTTTCCTGTAAAACCTGCCATAAAACCTAGGGCTGTACTTTCGTGTCCAAGATTGGATAGGACAATTGAAACATTAATGCCTTTTCCTCCGGGAAGGATTTCTTCGAATTTTGTTTTATTAATGATACCAGGCTTAAAATGATCGACTTGAATAACATAGTCTAAAGAGGGGTTAAAAGTAATTGTATAAATCATGATGATCTCCTTTTCTTTATCTAATAATAGGATACTACTTTTATTGTTGCTTCGCAAGTCAAATATTTTTGAAATAACAGTTGACAATTGAAATAAATGGTTTATTATGTAGGTGTAGCTTTTGAAACAACAATTTACAGAGAGAGGAGACTTTTGAAATGAAAGCAAAGGCAGTGCGATTACATGGAGCTAATGATTTAAGATTAGACGAATTTGAATTACCAGAAATTAAGGAAGATGAGATTTTAGTAAAGGTTGTCTCAGACAGTGTCTGTATGTCAACTTACAAATGTGCCATCTTAGGAGTGAATCATAAACGTGTTCATGAAGATGTTGCGGATCATCCAGCTATTATGGGACATGAAATGGCGGGTGATATTGTTAAGGTTGGTGCTAAGCATCAAGACAAATTTAAACCGGGAATGAAGTTTACTTTACAACCAGCATTAAACTATAAAGGAACAATGTGGTCACCTGGTTATTCTTATGAATTTTTTGGTGGAGATACAACTTACTGCATTATTCCAGCTGAAGTTATGGAACTTGGATGCTTACTTGAATATAAAGGTAAAGCCTATTATGAAGCTAGTTTAGCTGAACCAATGTCATGTTCAATAGGAGCGTTTAATGCAGCTTATCATACACAGATGGGTGTCTATACACATCAGATGGGAATCAAAAAAGACGGAAAACTTGCGATTCTTGCAGGAGCGGGTCCTATGGGACTTGGAGCATTGACATATGCATTACATAGAGATGTTCGACCTAAAATGGTTGTGGTTGCGGATGTAAATCAAGAAAGATTGGATCGAGCAGCTCACTTGTTCCCAGTTGAAGATGCAGAGGCAGATGGAATTGAATTGCATTTTGTGAATACAGGAAAGATGGAAGATCCTGCTGCCGGTTTAAAAGAAATTACAGGTGGAACAGGTTTTGATGATGTGTTCTGTTATGCGCCTGTTGAAGCGGTTGTAGAATTATCAAGTGCTGTATTAGGACGTGATGGTTGCTTAAACTTCTTTGCGGGACCAACTGACAATCAGTTTAGTGCTCGAATGAATTTCTACGATGTTCACTATAATTCAACACACGTAATGGGAACTACAGGTGGAAATACGGATGATATGATTGAATCTTTGCGTTTAACAGCAGAAAATCGTATTGATCCAGCCGTTATGGTTACACATATTGGTGGTTTGAATGCGGCAGCAGAAACAACGTTAAATTTACCTAAGATTCCAGGTGGAAAGAAATTGATTTATACACATTTAAATATGCCTTTAGTTGCGTTGACAGATTTAAGAGAAATGGGAGAAAAAGACGATCGATATATTGCATTGGCAGATATCGTAGATGCGCATAAGGGATTATGGTGTCCTGAAGCCGAGGAATATTTATTAGCTCATTTTGAGCAAGAATAGATTTTATTAAACCAAGAATCTTGTGTATACTAAATACAGTAAATACAGGAGGTATTGTATGGAAGTAATGGATCAAAGAAGAAACGAAATTGTAGAGTTTGTGAATGAAAACCAAACGGTCACTTTTACACAATTAAAAGAAAAATTTCCTTCTGTGTCTGAAATGACATTGCGTACAGATTTAAAATATTTGGATCAAGCTAAAAGAATTGTTCGAATCCATGGTGGAGCTAAATCTATGGATGTGGTTTCTGGCAATGATGATGTATTAAAACTTCGTTACGGACGGAATGTAAACGAAAAAAAAGAGATAGCGCAAAAGGCATTATCATTTGTAGAACCTGCGAAGACGATTTTTGTAGATTCAGGTAGTACGACTACAATGTTGGCACATGTTTTAAATGATCAGAATAATATTTTTTATACAAGTGGCTTAACATGTGCTATAGAGATGGCAAAGCTTTCTAAATCTAAAGTATTTGTGACAGGTGGAAATCTAAATATGCGCAGTTTTAGTGTGAATGGAATGGATGGACTTCGCTGTTTAGAGAAGGTCAACTTTGATGTTGCGTTTATTGGTGTAACTCGTTATGCGAAAGACACTGGTTTTACATGTGAATCTTTAGAGGATTGTGAGTTAAAGCGAAAGGCAATTGAAAGATCTAAAAAAGTAATTGTGTTAATGGATTCTAGCAAAGTGGAAAGAAAGGGTACATATACAATTTGTGATTTAGATCAAGTGGATGTATTGATCAGTGATTCGTTACTTTCAGATAGTTTTAAACAAGAATGTGAAAAACGAGGACTATCTGTATATTAAAGAAGTCCTAAGAAAGGACAATTATGAAAACAACTCTTCAAAAGCTTGGTAAAAGCTTATCTGCGATGGTTATGCCTAATATTGGCGCTTTTATCGCTTGGGGATTTATAACAGCTTTATTTATTGCGGACGGATGGTTACCAAATGAACAATTGGCATCGATTCAACCATATATGTTGACTTATTTATTACCAGTATTAATTGCGGCAACCGGAGGAAGAATGGTTGGCGGTGATCGTGGACTTGTGATGGGATCGATTACGATTATTGGATGTATTGCCGGAGTTGGTGGGACACAGGGCCAGCCAATGTTGATGGCAGCCATGGTTATGGGACCATTTTCTGGCTGGGTAATTAAAAAATTTGATCAAATGATGGATGGACATATGCCTGCTGGCTTTGAAATGTTGATCAATAATTTCTCTGTTGGTATTTTAGGTATGTTGATTGCGATATTAGGATACTATATTATTGGTCCTTTTATGACAGGTATTTTAACTGTATTAACAGCTGGAGTGGATGTACTTGTAAATAAGGGATTGATTCCTTTAGTAGCAATCTTTATTGAACCGGCTAAGGTTTTATTCTTAAACAACGCGATCAACCACGGCATTTTTACACCAATCGGAGCTGAACAAGCTGCTCAAACAGGAAAATCTATTATGTACATGCTAGAGGCAAATCCAGGTCCTGGTTTAGGTGTACTACTAGCTTATTGGTTGTTTGCGAAAGACAAAGCAACGAAAGATTCTGCACCTGGAGCTATCATTATCCATTTCTTGGGTGGAATTCATGAAATTTATTTTCCATATATTTTGATGAATCCAGTTGTGATCGTTGCTCCAATTTTAGGAAATATTTGTGCCATCGCCTTTTATTCTATTTTCAATATTGGTCTAAAAGGACCATCAAGTCCAGGTTCTATTATTGCCTTCTTATCTATGGCAGAAAAGGGCTCTGTATTCATGACAGCTTTAGGCGTTTTGATTGCGGCTGGTGTATCTTTTGTGGTGGCAAGTCCGATTGTAAAACTTGCTGGGGAAAAGAACTTGGATGAAGCAAATAAGAAAATGCAGTCTATGAAAGCGGAAAGTAAAGGAAGAAGTGAAGCTTTATTAGATGTTTCTTTGGTTCGTAAAATTGTATTTGCGTGTGATGCAGGTATGGGATCTAGTGCGATGGGAGCTACTAAATTTAGAAATCGTTTGAAAGGTGTGCGCCCAGACTTAACCGTTATTAATACTTCTGTGGATAATATTCCAGTCGATTGTGATATTGCAGTAGTGCAAGAAACTTTGGTGGAACGTGCTAAAAAATCGGCACCGTTTGCGAAAGTGGTGACAATTTCAAACTTTTTGGCAGATCCAGCCTTAGATAATTTATTCTTCCAATTATCAACGGGTGATTCGATTATGACAGAATCTGTTAAGGAAGAAGATGAGATAAAACCGGTTCAAGAAGATGTTATTCAATTGGATGGAATTAAATTAAACCTTCCTTCTGTATCAAAAGAAGAAGCGATTACAGAAGCTGGTAAATTATTAAGAAAACTAGGCTATGTGGATGGAGCTTATATACCAGCTATGTTAGAACGTGAAGAATTGGTAACCACTTATATTGGCATGGGACTAGCAATTCCTCATGGTACTACGCATGGTGATGATGTGATTCATAAAACAGGCATCGTATTACTTCAATATCCAGATGGAGTTCAGTTTGGGGATGAAAAAGCACAACTTGTGATTGGTATTGCAGGTAAGGGTGGAGAACATATGGAAGTATTATCTAAAATATGTCTGGCCCTTGAAGATGAAGCGGTACTCAATAAAATGAAGACAACGAATGATAAAGAGTGGATTTTAAAACAATTATCCTAACAAAGAAGGACGAGCTATTTTTACTCGTCCTTTAATACTTTTGCGATTTCATCGATTGAATCTAAGAAATAGATGTTTTGTTGCTGCTTTGGTGTGGATAATTCACAATCAATCATGTGTTGTAAGAATGCTTTTAAATGATCGTAATATCCATTCACATTATAGAAAATGCATGGGCATTCAAGTTGGTACAGTGAAAGTTTTGATAAGATTTCACTGACTTCTTCTAATGTTCCAGTTGCGCCTGGAAAGGCAATGAAAGTATCTCCAAGTTCTATCATTCTTGTTCTTCGATCGGCAATATCTTTTTCAATGTACAACTTGGTAAGATTATCCATGTGGACACCTTCATCCACAAACATTTGTGCTTCTACACCGATTACTTTTCCACCTGCATTCAATACGCTGTTGGCAAGTTCTCCCATTAATCCAGTTTTAGATCCTCCAAATACTAGAGTATGATGATTATTGGCAATCCATGTACCTAATTCTATTATTTTTGTTTTAAAGTCTGGATCGTTTCCGTAGGTTGATCCTAAATATACTGTAATGTTCATAAGCTACCTCCTACAAATAGTGTACATTAAAATTGTGCACAAAAAAAGCTTAGCACAAGCTAAGCTTACATGGCTATGAATCCAAATGCGTTCGCAATCGAGCTTAATAAAATAATGAATGCGAAGATTGGACATAAGTATTGAATCATGAAATTGAATATTTTCTTACGTTTGAATGTATTTCCATCTTGTGTGATTTCTTCTTCGATTTTTTCTAATCCAACAACTTTTGAAACAAAGATACAAATCGCAATGGCAGCAATTGGCATCATGACAGAGTTTGTCAAGAAATCAAAGAAATCTAAAAATTGCATGCCGATGATTGTTACGTTAGATAATGGGCCATATCCTAAACATGAAAGTGTTCCTAAACCAATCATAATAATACCTAAAATGATTGTTGATTTCTTTCTAGACCAATGTAGTTCATCTTGGAATGTAGATACAGCACTTTCTGTTAGTGCAATAGAGCTAGTGATAGCCGCAAATAGCACTAGTAAGAAGAAGATAATGCCGATGCCTGTACCAAATCCCATGCTTGCGAATACTTTAGGAATCGTAATGAACATCAAGGATGGTCCAGCTTTTAACGTTTCCATATCTCCACCTGAAAAAGAGAATACAGCAGGAATAATCATAAGTCCTGCCATGATCGCAATGGCTGTATCGAAAATTTCTACGTTTTCTGTTGAGCCTTCAATAGAAACATCTTTTTTCATATAAGAACCAAATGTGATCAAGATACCCATCGCAATGGATAGAGAATAGAACATTTGTCCCATAGCACTCACTACGGTCATCCATGAAAAGTTATCGAAGTTAGGAATCAAGAAATATTTAACACCTTCAAATGCGCCAGGTCGACTGATTGAATATCCTGCAATGATTATAGATAATACGACAAGTATTGGCATCATAAATTTGGATACTCTTTCAATTCCATTTTGAACCCCGGCATAAATAATGGCAAGAGTAAAGAAGGTGAAAAGTATAAAACATATTTCTGTAGAAACTCCGTTTGAGATGAAGTTTGAAAAATATGTATCTGTGGCAAGTAATTTTGCATCACCTTTTAAATACTCAAATAAATACTTGATGACCCATCCTCCAATGACAGAGTAATACGGTACGATCAAGATGGGGATAATGGCATTGATCCAACCGGAAAATGACGCAAACTTTGTCTTTGCGAAAGTATGGAAAGCTCCAACAGGACTTTTCTTTGTCATTCTACCTAATGTTGTTTCAGCTATGATCATCGTATAACCAAAAGTTAAGGCAAGAATAATGTAAATAAGTAGGAAGATTCCTCCTCCGTATTTTGCAGCTAAATAAGGAAATCGCCATATATTACCAAGGCCAACACTGGCTCCGGCGGCAGACAAGACAAACCCTAATTTGCCAGAAAACGTACTACGTTTATTGTGCATAATATAAACACCCTTTCTCAATGATTTAGATTATATCATCTGTGAAAGGGTTTACGCAAATTAATGAAAAAATAAGTATTAAGTTTTCTGAAAAAGTATTAGAAATAAAAAAAGAAGTCCTTTCGGACTTTATTTAAACAATGGTGACGCGTACGGGATTCGAACCCGTGAATGCATGCGTGAAAGGCATGTGAGTTAACCGTTTCTCCAACGCGCCATGTATATGAAACTCGTCTTTCTTGACAAGTGCTCATTTATATTACTACATGATTTTAATTAATGCAAGTATTTTTTTAAAATATTTGACAGAAAGTTTTTATAGTATATAATGTGAACAGTTAACTGTGTTAACCAAGGAGAAAATTATGATTCGATTATTAGTAGATTCAGCGAGTGATTATACGCAAGAAGAAATTAAAAATAAAAATTTATATTTTGTGCCACTACAAATTCAAATTGAGGGCAAGAACTATTTAGATGGGGTTGATATCGATACAGAAACATTTTATACGAAGATGATGAATTCGAAAGAATTCTTTAAAACGTCGCAACCTTCGCCACAAGAATTTTTAGATATTTTTGAAGAAGTTAAAGAAAAACAAGAGACATTGATTTGTTTATCGTTATCTAGTAAATTGAGTGGAACCTATCAAAGTGCTTGTTTGGCAAAAGATATGGTGGATTACGAGAACATATATATTGTAGACACATTAACTGCAGCTGCTGGAATTCGCTTGTTATGTGAAGTAGCGATGAACTGGATTGGTGAAAATAGAAGTGTTGAGAGTATTGTTTCAGGTTTAGAAGAATTAAAAGAACGAGTTCATATTTATGCAGGTTTGGATACATTGGAATACTTGGCTAAGGGTGGAAGAATTTCTAAGACGGCAGCAGCAATTGGGACTTTGGCAAGTATTAAACCTATTATTTGTACAGATCATGGAGAAGTTGCGGTGGCAGGTAAAACGCGCGGCGTAAATAAGGCTACAAGTATTGTTTGCGAAAAGATGCAGGCAGATATTGTTGATACACTGTATCCTGTTTATACGTTGTATTCATATGGTTTAGAGAATGTTGAAAAGTTAGAATCAAAACTTGATTGTGATGTGGAACGAGTTCGTATTGGTTCAACAATTGGTGTGCATATTGGGCCAAACGCTTTTGGAGTATGTTTTGTAGGTAAACTATAGTTAACTTGTGAAAGTGTATTCATTTTAGTATAATGGATATACTGATTTACAAGGAGAGTTTTTGATAATATGAAAACAACATTAATTATTATGGCTGCTGGAATTGGTTCTCGTTTTGGCGGTGGAATCAAGCAGTTGGCTAAAATGGGTCCAAATGGCGAAATCATTATGGATTATTCGATTTATGATGCCAAAGAGGCTGGCTTTGATAAAGTCGTGTTCATTATTCGTAAGGATATTGAAGAGAAATTTAAAGAAGTTATTGGAAATCGTATCCAAAATTATATGGATGTAGAATATGTATTCCAAGACATCCATGATTTACCAGAAGGATTTACTTGTCCTGAAGGTCGTACTAAGCCTTGGGGAACAGGTCAAGCTGTGCTTTGTGCCAAGAGTGTTGTAGATACACCTTATGTGATCATTAATGCGGATGATTATTATGGAAAAGAAGCATTTGTGAAATTACATGATTTCTTAGTTGAACATGCAAAAATGGGAAAAGAATTTGACATGGGTATGGCTGGATTCATTTTAAAGAACACATTAAGTGAAAATGGAACTGTAACTCGTGGTGTATGTAAAGTGGATGATAATAATTTATTAAAAGAAGTTTATGAAACAACTGGAATCAAAGCTGAAGGGGATAAGATCATATGTGATAATCCTGAAGTAGAGGCTTGGGCAAAACCAGAAAGCAATGTTTCTATGAATATGTGGGCTGGATATCCAGATTTCTTAGACTATTTAGAAAAAGATTTCAGCACATTCTTATCAAATATTTCAGATAATCCAATGAAGAAAGAGTATTTGCTTCCAAATATTGTGGCTAAATTATTGAGGGAAGATCGTATCAATGTGAAGGTGCTTGAAACACATGATAAATGGTTTGGTGTTACATATGCTGAAGATAAGGAATATGTACAAGAAGCATTCAAACAGTTGATTGCGAATGGTGTATATCCTGAAAAATTATGGAAATAGGACGATTTGTCCTATTTTTTTTTTAAGATGAATGATATAATCCAAACGTGTTTCGTATATGTCGACTAATACGGTGTCGATGTTTCTACCCCTAAACCGTAAATTCAGGGACTGTGAATCAACCTACTTTTTTATTGTGTCGCGTTGATTCTCGTTTTTGTACGAGACTTTTTTATTTTCGGAGGAAAAGAATGAGAAAAGAAGATGTGAAAAAAAGTTCTATATATGAACTTGATGGTGTTGTTCCTTTAAAAGAGGCGTTGCCTTTAGGAATTCAACACGTATTGGCTATGTTTCTTGGAAATATCAGTCCATTATTGATTATTGCAGGAATGCTTGGATTATCACCGGATTTGAAATCTGCATTGATTCAAAATGCGATGTTTATTGCAGGAGCTGTTACTTTAGTTCAGTTATATCCAGTGTGGAAAGTGGGAGCTAAACTTCCAATCGTTATGGGTACAAGTTCTGGATTTATTGGAACTGCCAAAGCCATGGGCGCTTTATATGGCTATGGTGCATTGATGGGAGCAAGTTTAATTGGTGGTTTATTTGAGATGGTGTTAGGTTTCTTCATCAAACCATTAAGAAAATTATTCCCACCTGTTGTTACTAGCTTAGTTATTATTTCAATTGGTTTATCATTACTTCCTGTTGGTATCAATTATTTTGGTGGTGGTAGTGGTGCTGCTGATTTTGGGGATCCTAAACATTTGTTGGTTGGTACATTTGTTATTTTGGTAATTATTATCGCAAAACAAATTAAAGGTTTTGTGAATAATGCTTCGATTTTGATCGGTATTATTGCCGGATATATCTTGGCCATTGTATTAGGAATGGTTGATTTTACGCAAGTTCAAACCGCTTCTTGGATTGCACTTCCAACATTTATGCCAGTGAAGATGGAATTTAATTTGGAAGTAATTATTGCGATGGGAATTATGTTTATTGCGACAACAGTTGAAACAGTCGGAGATGTTTCTGGTATCACAAATGGTGGTTTAGATCGTGAAGCAACTTCTGAAGAATTACAAGGTGGCGTTTTGGCAGATGGTTTAGGTTCTGTTGTTGCCTCATTGTTTGGAGTTTTGCCAAATACTTCATTCTCTCAAAATGTTGGTTTGGTTTCAGTGACTAAAGTTGTTAACCGTTTTACAATTATGACAGGAGCTATCTTCTTGATTCTTTGCGGTTTCTGTCCAAAATTAAGTGCTTTATTTGCGGTTATGCCTCAATCTGTACTTGGTGGAGCTGCCGTTATTATGTTTGCGAGTATTTTGGTAAGTGGTATTCAATCATTGATGCGTGTTGAATTCAATGAAAGAAACACTTTGATTATTGCCTTGGCAATTGGTCTTGGAATTGGTATTGGACAAGTGCCTACAGTTCTAGCACAATTACCAAGTTGGGTTGGAAATATTTTTGCACAAAACGGAATTATTATGACGTTTGTGATCGCAACCGTATTAAATTTAATTTTGCCTGGTAAAAAAGACTAACGAATCGGTGTTAAACATTATGTTTAACACTTTCTTTTTGTGTTAAAATTTTAGTAAAGAAAGAGAGCGTATCCATTATGTTAAGAATAATGAATTATGCATCGCCAGAATCTTTAGATGAGGCGTATGCGCTACTAACGAAAAATAAAAAGAATATGATTCTAGGCGGTATGATCTGGTTGAAGATGGAAGACATTCAGATTCCAACCGCTATTGATTTGAGTAAATTAGGTTTGGATCAAATTGAAGAAGATGATACAGAATTTAAGATTGGTGCCATGGTGACTTTGCGTCAATTAGAAACACATCAAGCTTTTAATGAGGCAACTTGTTATGTATTTAGAGATGCTGTAAAGGATATTGTTGGTGTGCAATTAAGAAACTTAGCAACAGTTGGAGGAAGTATATATTCGCGTTTTAGTTTTAGTGATGTCATCTGTAGCTTATTATGTTTAGAATGTGATGTACAAACACATAAACATGGGCGTATTTCACTTGAAGAATTTGTGAGTCTTCCATATGAAAAGGATATTGTGGAATATATTTATGTGAAGAAGACAAATTTGCCGAGTGCCTTTGTTTCTGTAAGAAGGAGTGCTACGGATTTAAGTGTTTTAAATGCATCTTGTACAAAGTATGCAGATCACTACCGATTCTGTTTTGGTGCAAGACCAGCTATTGCGAAAGTTTATAATTGTGATTTAGATCATATTGATTTAGATGTATATTGTGCAGACAATATGCGCGGAAGCAAGGAATATAGAGAAAAACTTGTTGAGGGATTAACTCAGAAGTTATTGAGAAAGGTAGAGTCTTATGTTGGTTAAAATTAAAGTGAATGGAAAATTGATTCAGGATGATGTACAGCCACAAACTTTATTGTTAGACTGGCTAAGAGATCATGGGTGTTACAGTGTAAAAAGAGGTTGTGATACCGCAAACTGTGGATTGTGTACAGTATGGAAGGATGGAACACCTATTCTTTCTTGTAGTACATTAACGGTTCGATGTGATGGTCATGAAATTACAACGCTTGAAGGGCTTCAAAAAGAAGCCAGTGAATTCGGCATGTTTATGGCAAAACAAGGTGCAGAACAATGTGGTTTCTGTTCGCCAGGATTTATTATGAATGTTTTGGCGATGGAAAAAGAATTAGTGAATCCAAGTGATGATGAGATTCGTGCTTATTTAGCTGGAAATTTATGTCGTTGCTCTGGATATATGTCGCAGATGCGTGCTATTAAAGCGTATTTAAGTCGAGGTGAAAATCATGAATAGTGTAGGAAAAGGTGTCATCAAAAAGGATGCGATGGCTTTAGTTACGGGTCAGCCTGTATATTGTGATGATTTAGCACCAAAGGATTGTTTGATTGTCAAACTTCTAAGAAGTCCACATGCATATGCGAAAATTAAAAGTATTGATACTTCTATTGCGAAAAGAATTCCTGGAATTGAAGCTGTATATACATATGAGGATGTTCCAACTTCTCGTTTTACTCTTGCAGGACAATCTTATCCTGAACCAAGTCCATACGATCGTAGAATCTTAGAAAATGTCGTTCGCTATGTAGGGGATGAAGTGGCAATCGTTGCAGGAGCTAATGAAGATTGTGTGGATCGTGCTTTAAAAGCGATTAAAGTAGATTATGAAGTATTAGAGCCATTGTTGGATTTTGAAAAATCGATTGATAATGCAATCGTGATTCATGATGAAGAAGATTATAAATGCCTTTGTGAGATTGGAAATGATGTAAAGCGTAATATTGTCAGCAGTGGAGAAAGTGTTGTCGGTGATGTGGATGCCGTATTAAAAGAGTGTGATGTAGTCTTGGAAAGAGATTATCATACAAAGGCCAATGCTCAGGCAATGATGGAAACTATGCGTTCATATTGTTATATTGATACATATGGTCGTTTAAATTGTGTAAGTTCTACACAGATTCCTTTCCATGTTCGTCGAATTTTAAGTAATGCTTTGGAAATTCCAAAATCAAAAATCAATGTCATCAAACCAAGAATTGGTGGTGGTTTTGGTGCTAAACAAACAGCTTGTTGTGAAATTTTTACGGCGTTTGTGACTTGGAAACTTAAAAAGCCAAGTAAAATTGTGTATACGCGTGAAGAAACTTTTGCGGCTAGTAACTCAAGACATGAAATGAAGATGCATGTTCGTATTGGGGCTAAAAAAGATGGTACGATTGAAGCTATAGATTTATATACATTATCAAATCAAGGGGCTTATGGAGAGCATGGTCCTACTACGATTGGTTTGGCAGGACATAAATCTTTACCTTTATATAACCATGTTAAAGCGAGTCGTTTTACATATGATGTGGTTTATACAAATACAATGCGTGCAGGTGCCTATAGAGGATATGGGGCTACGCAAGGTCAGTTTGCGGTTGAATCTATTATTAATGAATTGGCTGATGAATTGAATATGGATCCTTGTGAAATTCGTTTTAAGAATATGACACGTGAAAATGAAGTGTTATCGCAATATTATAATGAAGAATTGAATGCGTGTGCGTTGGATCGTTGTTTAGAAAAAGCGATGGAAATGATTGACTACAAGAATAAACCTTTAAGACGTGATATGGGTGATTTCGTTCGTGGTTTAGGTGTTTCTTTATCTATGCAAGGTAGTGGTATTTCAGGACTTGATGTAGGTTCTGTTGAAATTAAACTGCAGGATGATGGTTTCTATACATTGAGTATTGGTGCTACAGATATGGGTACGGGTTGTGATACGATTCTTGCTCAAATGGTTGCAGAATGTATGGATTGTGATGTGGATCAAGTTGTCACAAGTGCTTTGGATACAGATCATTCTCCTTATGATACGGGTTCTTATGCTTCAAGTACAACGTATGTAACGGGTATGGCCGTAGTAAAGGCTTGTGAAAAACTAAGAAATTCTATTTTAGAAGCGGCAGCTGGATTCTTCAATGTGGATAAAGCAGAGATTGAATTTGATGGTAAGAAAATCAATACATTAGATCATACCCATGAAATGAGTTTGGCTGATTTTGCGGATACATGTTTCAATGGTGGTATCGCAAAAGCATTGATTGCGAGTGACTCTCATATGTCGCCTACAAGTCCTCCTCCATTTATGGTTGGTATTGCCGAAGTGGATGTGGATAAGTTAACGGGTGAAATCAAAGTTCATGATTATGTATCTGTTGTTGATTGTGGAACTGTTATTAATCCTAACTTGGCTCGTGTACAAGCTGAAGGTGGTATTGTACAAGGTATTGGTATGGCTTTAAGTGAGGATGTCACATACTCAAATGAGGGTAAGATGCGTAATCGCAACTTTTTGCAGTATAAGTTGCCAACAAGAGTGGATGTTCCAAGTGTTCGTGTTGAATTTGAAAGCAGTTATGAAGACAATGGTCCATTTGGTGCTAAATCCATTGGAGAAGTTGTTATTAATACGCCAACAAGTGCAATTGCTAGTGCTGTAAAACATGCGACGGGGGTGCAGGTTCGTACTTTGCCTATTACTGCTGAAAAAGTCTTATTAGGAAAAGAAGATGAATAATATTTCTTTGATTATCTTAGCGTCTGGTTTTTCCAGACGCTTTGTTTCAAATAAGCTTCTGTACGAATTTCATGGTAAGAAACTTATTGAATATGCATTGGATAAGGGACAAGCTTTTTCGGATGTTGTTGTAGTAACGCAATATAAAAAGATAAAGGAAATGGCTGAAACTTTAGGTTATCATGTTGTTATGAATAATCACCCTGAATATGGTCAAGGTCATTCTATCGCTCTAGGTGTGGGTGCTTGTCAAAATAATGCATGCATACTGATGGTTGCGGATATGCCGTATTTAAAATTGGATACATTAAAAAAAATGGTTTCCATCCAAGATGGAGAACATATTGTGATTTGTGAGTATAATGGTATATTGTGCAATCCGATGTTGCTTCCAAAAGGGTATTATGAAAGGGCTAAACGGCTATGTAATGATAAAGGGGCTAAACAAATCATTGGTAATGATATGTATTTAACGGTTTCTTTATCAGAAGAAGAGTTTATGGATATAGATGAAAAAACAGAGGCAATTTAGCCTCTGTAATGTTTTTCTTTGTCTTTGGCGATGTCAAAATAGATTTGTTCGCCTCTTTGTTCATAAAGCATATTTGCCCAATATCCCCAAAGAATATCTTCCATTCTTTCAAACGCCTGCACTTGCACATCGATCATTGGGTCGATTTCTCCATCAAAATAGGTTTGATAAAATTGATCTCTTTGGTCAATGTAGTGAATATTGTTTTCTGAAAAGAAACTGGCGATATCAAAGCGATAATCATTTTTTGCAGCATATTCATAATCTATTAAATAATCTTTTGTATCACTATAAAGAATATTTCCTTGTACAAAGTCGTTGTGACATAGTGTATTTGGTTTATATTCTTTTTTTAATGCTTCTAAAAAGTTTTTTTCGTTTGGAAAAGATACCATTGGTTCTTTAATTTGTGATTTGTAGAATTCAATTTTTCCAAAAGGGTTGAAAATAAACAAAGGGGCTTCTTTAGTATGTAACGATTTCATTAAGTTTGCACATCTTGCGAATTTGTCTTTGTCTTTACATTCATCAAAAGTTTGTACGTTCTCAATATATTGAGTAACTTTGATACCTTCTTTTTCATCGAATAAAATAACGGGTACATCTAAGTCAGAAACAAGTGGCAAGATTTCTTTTTCATGTTCATGTTGTAAACCAAGTGATTCATGATTCTTCTTTGGTACGCGCACCATATATTTATTGTCGTTGATTGTTAATAAATAGTTGTGGTTGCTAATGCCTTTGTCTGTTTTTTTGAGTGTATATTCTGTTGTATTAAAATTTTCTTCTATCCATTTTTCTAAGTTCATGTGGATATATTAACATTATTATTCTTTAAACTCAATGCGGTCGTTGTGCCGCTTTTTTTTGTTCGCGAAATCTACAAGGTCTGTTATGGCGAAAAAAGGATAAAAGAAATAACTTTTTTAGCTTGCGTTGTTCTAAGAACAAAGCTGTAGATTGGAAAAGGAGTAGTGTGCAATGAAGTATAAGGTGAAATGGATTGAAGAGCATATGGGTATCACAAGAAATATGATTCGTAGATATGAAAAGAAGGGAGTGATTTCAAAGAATGAAAACGGAAAGGATCGAGAGTTTGATGAAGAAGGGTTGAGACAATTATGGGATATAAAAATGTTGGTGAGTTTAGGGTTTAGTTTGGACGAAGTTAAAGAAATTTTGAGAGAGGGAAATTTAAAGGAACTGAGCCATAGAAAGCTGGGTGAGTTGGATAAGAAATGCGAGGATATACAAAGCAGAAAGGATGTATTGAATATAGTTCAGATAACTGGGGAGTTACCTTGCTGTTTAGAAGATGTAATTGATGTGTTTGGAAAGAAGAGTGAATAAGTGTGAATAAAACATAGAAAAAAGATAAAAAAAGGCCGCACTAAAAAGAGGTGGTCAAAATCACTAAAAAAACAATTTCAAATTA
>NZ_QSPK01000035.1 GCF_003436425.1 Eubacterium sp. TM05-53 | reverse complement strand
AGAAAGGAGGAGTATATTGTAGATGACCAGTTAGATGGGTCAATTACAATATACCAGGATATGTAGGCTTTAATGCCAAACAATCCAAACAATACGCAAACAATATAGATAACTGTCGCTAAAAATAAACCGTTACCCGCAACATGAGCTGCTTTTTCACGATTTCTTTGACCCAATGTTCTTGCGAGTAAAGCATTGACTCCAACGCCTGTACCAATGGCCAAGGCCACCATCAACATCTGAATGGGAAATACTAAGGTAAGTGCGTTCAGTGCGGCTTCACTTCCTTCTTTCATATTTCCTACAAAGGCACTGTCTACAATATTATAGACAGCTTGTAGTGCCATAGATAAAATCATAGGCACACCCATTTGAAGCATCAACTTATTGACGGGCTCGTTTTTCATTTTGTTGTTTTCTTCCATTCTTTACCTCCCTAAAACACAAAAAAAGTGCATTGTTCACATAAGCTGGACTTACGCGTTTAAGCAACACACTTTCAATAAAATATAAAAAAGTAGCAGAAAACTGGATTTACGCTGTTTCTGCCACTCGTTTCTAAGTGATTATATTTTTATTTTTTAAATTTGTCAAAGCAAAATTACATAGCTTTTTCAATTAATTCTACACATTTATCAATACCCAAAACACCACTGTCTAAACATAATTGATAGTTCTTGGCATCCGCCCATTTACGATCTGTGTAATATTTATAGTAAGCAATACGACGTTTATCTTTATCTTTGATTCGTTTGTCTGGTGCAAATTCATTTTGTCCATAAACCGATACAACACGATTCTTTCGATATTCAAAATCGGCATGAATAAATACATTCAATACGTCTTTACGATCACGAAGAATATAGTCTGAACATCTTCCTACAATAACGCAGTTTCCTTTATCAGCCAATTCACAAATTACATTTCTTTGGGCAATATACAATTTGTCTGATAAGTTATATCCATAATTATTCCAGATAAAGCCAAATGTACTTGTGCTTGATGCATCTTCCCCATTTTCTTCAATATACTCTTTCGCAAAACCACTTTCTTGTGCAATTTGTTGCACAATTTCATAATCATAATAAGCATAGCCTAATTTTTCGGCTAATTTCTTGGCAATGGTTCTTCCGCCACTTCCAAATTCACGTGTAATTGTAATTATCATATGATACCTCCTAATATACAAAAATCGAGCCTTCTACAACTGGAATTATATCCTTTAAGAAGACTCGTTGTTGTAGATATTTTACCAAAATTATTAAGTTTTTGTAAGTAATGGTACAGCATATTTTATACCCCACCACCTCGCTTTTATATACTGCACTATCTACTTATATTTTAATTCAGAACGGGGTAAATGTAAAAAAGAATAGAATCTTTCGACCCTATTCTAAACCATCACTCAACGCTGCACATATCATATACGGTGGAATACAGATTATACTATCTTTTCTTGCCAAATTTTTTGGATGAACAATATATGGTGTTGCGATTTTCTTACCAAATAATTCTTTAAATTTATCTAAAGACGTAGCTGAATAATTCTTTGAAGATTTAACTTCGATTGGAAATACTTTTAGATTTGTTTTACTCTCATTCGATAATAAGAAATCAATTTCAATATCATTTCTATGTTTTTCCTTATTATACTTTGTGTAAAAATAAAGCTTTTTTCCCATAGACGTAATCATTTGTGCAATCATATTTTCATACAACATGCCTTTATTCAATGATAATTTGTCATTCATGATTTGTTGATACAACCTTGAAGAGCTCAACTCATTCTCGCTAAATGCCAAACTCACTAATAATCCTGTATCTCCCATGTAGCATTTCACATAAGAATCATCTTTATTTAACGCAAATCCTACATTTGGATCTGTACACTTAAAGCATAAATTACAAATCATAGAATCATCTAACCAAAATAAAGGCTCATCATATCTGTCAAAACTACGATTAGATTCTCCTAGTTCAGATAAAACAACTCTTTTTTCATGTGTAGATAAATATCCTGGGATATTCTCAAACAAGGCAGATACTCTTGAATTGTATCTTTTAGCGGCTTTCTTAATATCATCACGATAGAGTTCAAGAATATCTCTTTTTTCTACATCCGCCGCATAAAAATCTTTGTTGCCATTTTTATAAGCTTTTAATGCCTGTGGCATTCCTCCAACCAACAAATATTCTTTAAACAAATACATAGCCTTCGCATGCATTTTTTCATCTAAAGGCTTTTTCTTATTCCAACAATCTTTAATATATTCAAACAATAATTCCTCACCCATATAGACCATAAACTCTTCAAAATCTATAGGATACATACGAATCTTTCTTTCCTCCGATGGCAATGTGATATTTTCAACATTTTCTTTAATCGAAATCAAAGAACCTGTTTCTAAATAATCATACCGACCATCTTCAATCAAATATTTAATGGCTTGTCTAGCTTGAGGAAATCTTTGTATTTCATCAAATATGATCAAGGATTCTCTCTTAAATAATCGAACATTCATTTCCAAAGAAATAATTTGAAAAAAAGTATCTAAATCATTTAAATTATCAAACGCTTTAATAATCGTATTTGAAGCCTTGTTGAAATCAATTAAAACATAAGATTTGTATTCATTTTGACCAAACTCTTCTGCCACTGTAGATTTTCCAATACGCCTAGCCCCTTCAATCAACAATGCTTTGGATCCATTTGTTTCCTGTTTCCATTTCAAAAGTTTAGAGTAAATTTTCCTTTTTATCTCCATTGCGATATCTCCTTTATATAAAACATTATACACCATACATACCGCAATGCGCAAAGTATTTTAATGAAGAATATACCGCAGTGCGCAAAGTATTTTAATGAAGAATGTACCGCAGTGCGCAAAGTAAATAAAAAAGAATAGAATCTTTCGACTCTATTCCTTAGCTCCATATTCTTCATAATATGCATCAATTCTAGATTTTAATTCAGGATCTAACTTATCTCCTAAATATTCAATTACTTCTGGCATGGATACGATTGCTGCAGTTGGGAAACCATATAATTCACTAACTTCTGTTAATGCAGTTTTTTCACCTTTTCCCTTTTCGTTACGATTTAAAGAAACCATCAATCCAACGATTTCAACATTTGCTGCGCCACGAACCTTTGGTACTGTTTCTTCCATTGATTTTCCAGATGTTGTTACATCTTCGATCATAACTACGCGATCTCCATCTTGTAGTTTTGTTCCTAAGAAACTTCCCTTATCTGCACCGTGATCTTTTTCTTCTTTACGATCTGAACAATAACGAACTTCCATTCCATATAAATGATCTAATGCGATTGTAGTCGCAACAGCCAATGGAATTCCCTTATATGCAGGTCCGAATAATACATCGAAGTCTTTTCCATATTGATCAACGATAGCCTTTGCGTAATATTCACCTAATCTTTTTAATTGGTTACCTGTAACATATCCACCCGCATTCATAAAGAATGGAGATTTACGTCCTGATTTTAGTGTAAAATCACCAAATTTTAATACTTTAGATTCCAACATGAAATCAATAAACTCTTTTTTATATTGTTCCATTTTCTTGCCTCCACTTTTATAAAAATTCTATCACACTTCTGCACAATTTCCCATAATTGTATGATTTTTAAATGATAAATATTATGGTAGTATAGAGCTGAGGTGATAGACAATGCAGGAAAATGTATTCTTTTTTCTGAAGGCTAAAAATAGTGTTAAATATTTATATGATAATATCAGTGTCGAAGATGGACTTACCCTCATGCGCAAGCACAAATATACGGCGATGCCCATCATTAATAAGGAAGGAGTTTATGTAGGAACCATTACAGAGGGGGATTTTCTTTGGTACCTATTAGACCATCCTTCCATTCATAAAGAAGATCTTGAACAAATGGAGATTCGTGAACTCATTCGTGGAGACTTTACTCCACCTGTTCAAATTGATGTTCCAGTCGATCAATTATTCGCTCAATCTTTGAAACAAAACTTCGTACCCGTAGTCGATGATCGCCAAATTTTTATTGGCATTGTGACACGACAATCCATCATTCAATATTTAATGAATAATGCCAGTAAATATCTATAATTATTAAACAACCAGGTTTTTCTGGTTGTTTTCTTTATCACATTGAAAAAAGCCTTTAAATTGTGTATGATAATGGGTATTAATGAAGGAGTGATAGTTTCATGAATCCGGATGATTCAGTCCCGTTACAGTATAGTTTAGGAGGGTTAATATGAACCTTCCCATCTTAATTTTATTCACATTTATTCTAAACATCTTGTTTTCAATGACAAGCAGCATCGTTTCTACAAATAAAGAAGTCGAAGATGATGCTTATAAATACCAAGCTACATTAAAATGGCTATCTCTATGCATGGAAGTATTTGGCATTGTGATGAGCGTAATCTATTTACAATCTATGATCCATGGTCCATTACTTTATGTAGTTGTACTTCTATTGGTGTATGTATATATTTTATTGAGTGATTTATTACCAAGAAAATTTGCGAATGCACATTCAGACAAGTTTGAAAAACCATTTATGTCCATTGCGAAAGGTATTCAATCCTTATTTACACCATCGACTTTCTTCTTACGTTTCCAAGTGGAAAAAGAACAAGAAGATTATTCCGAAGAAGATATTTATGAAGTTATCAACGGTGGTGGAGTAGAACCAAGTCAAAAAGAATTTATCGAAAACTTATTTGAATTTGATGATACACCCGTTGAAGAAATTTGTACGCATCGAAGTGAAGTTGTTTGTCTATATCTAAATGACGATAAGGAAACATGGAAAAAGACAATTCTAGAAAATCGTCACACATTATATCCTGTATGTGATGAGGATAATGATGATGTCGTTGGTATTCTAGATACACGTGATTATTTCCGTTTAGATTCGATTGAACAAGATAACGTCATCAATAAAGCAATGGATCAGCCTTTCTTTATTTCACAAAATATGAAGGCCGATGTTTTATTGAAGGAAATGAAAATTAAAAAAGTATACTTTGCGGTTTTACTTGATGAATATGGAGGAATGACCGGTATCGTGACTTTACACGATATTATTGAAACTCTTCTTGGAGAAATTCAAGAAGATGATGATATTGATGAACCAGATCCAATCCAACAAATTGATGCAGATCAATTTAGAATCTATGGCCAAGCTGACATTGAAGATGTCGAAAAAGCCTTGGGCATTTCATTGGAAGATGAGGATTGTGATACATTTGGTGGATACATCCTAAATCATTATGGACAAATTCCTGATGAGGGTTCACACTTTAAAGTCAGTCTAGACTTGATGGATGTATATGTTAAAGAAGTAAAGAATCATCGCATCGGACAAACTATTGTACAGATAAAACAAAAAGAGGAAGGAAATCAAAATGAAAGCACTGAAAAACGCAATCGAGACTAGAGGACATTTTATTAATGATGAAGTATTAAAGGTAGATGCTTTTTTAAATCATCAAATTAACTGTTCTTTAGTAGATGAAATGGGAAATGAATTTTATGAACACTTTAAAGACAAAGGCATCACAAAAGTAGTAACCATTGAATCTAGTGGTATTGCCCCAGCATTCGCAACTGCCATCCGTTTGAATGTGCCATTGATTTTCATCAAGAAAACACAGCCAAGCACAATGATTGATCCTGCTTTTGCGGAAGTCTTCTCTTTCACAAAGAATAAAACATATCCAATTTGTATTGAAAAAGAATACTTGAAAAAAGGTGATAAAGTTTTATTCATTGATGATTTCTTGGCAAATGGCGAAGCATTTAAGGGAACTGAAAACTTAATTGCACAGGCACAAGCTGAAATCGTCGGTGTTGGAATGGTTATCGAAAAAGCTTTCCAAAAAGGACATGCATATATTGCAGAAAAGGGATATGACCTTTTGGCATTGGCATCTATTGCAGGTGTTAAGAATAAGAAAATTACATGGGCTGATGAATAATCAGTCCATTTTTTTGAAATTTGGGGGATTCTAATGAAAAATACATTCAAAAAACTATTTATTAGCTTTACCGTATTATCACTCACTGCATGTGGTTCAACTACAATGCAAGACAATACGTTTGCAGCTAAAGAAAACAAGGACTTCACAAAATACACAAATCAATTGGTTGTTGAATATGCCGAAAATGACTATACAACGATGCACCAATTTTTTGAACATCCAGAAGATTATGGTATTGATGTCAATAAAGTAGATATTAGTCTTGGTGAATTCTATACGGACAATACAAAAGAAATCAAAGAGGATCAAAAAGAATTAAAGAAGTTTAATCGCAGCACTTTAGACAAGACGCAACAAACCATCTATGATGAATTGAAATATGAGAATGAATTGAGTTTAAAAGCTGAAAATAAAAAATTTCAATATTTGAATAATTGTTGGAGTACAATGAGTGGACTTCATCAAAGTTTGATTTCTGTTTTCTCTGAATACATTTTACGTAATGAACAAGACATCAAAGATTTGATCACTCTAATTAACGATGTGCCTCGCTACACAAATGATGTGTTAGAATACACAAAAGAACAAGCAGATAAGAATACATTACAGTTTGACTATGAATCTGTTACTCAAGATATTCAAGATGTGATCAACAATAAAGAGGATAGTTCAGTGGTAAGTGCATTAGATAATGCGATTGATGCTTTAAATCTAGATGCAGAAAAAACAACATCTTATAAAGCACAAGTCAAAGAAGCTATGGATATAAGTTTCTTTCCTAGTTATCAGGCTATGTTAGATACTTTAACTTCACTACAATCCAAAGTACAACCTCTACAAGGATTATCCAACTATAAAAACGGCAAGAAATACTATGAAGTATTAGTTGCGAATGCGACAAGTTCGACTGACTCTATTTCTACAATTAAAGAGAACACACAATCCGCAATCAATTCAGCTATCACTAAATTTCAAAAGCTATATAAAGCCAATCCAATGATTGCGTATGAATTAGATTCTGTTTCAACGGATTTTACGGATGTAAATCAAATTCTAGAAAGCCTTCAAAAGAATTATAAAAAGGATTTTCCAGAAGTAAAAACTATGAAATATGATTTAAAGGCACTACCAGAAGATCAATCTGTCAGTGGAATTGTTGCCTACTTTATTACACCGGCCTTGGATTATTCACAAAACTATCAAATGCGCTACAACAAACGTGATTATGGTGATGACCCATCTAGTCTTACACTTTATCAAACATTAGCTCATGAAGGTATTGCCGGACATATGTATCAAGCACAATACAATAAAGAACATTTAAAATATCCAATCCAATTCTTCTACAACAATCTAGGTATGTCTGAAGGTTGGGCCACTTATATGGAAAGCATGTCCTTACATTATTTAGATAATAATGAAGATTTGTTGGAAGCCTATAACTTAAACAATATTCTTACAAATCTATACATCGTCTTAATGGATATCAGCATTCATTATGATGGTATGTCACTCAATGATTTTAAGAATGAATATGGCGATATGTTTAGTTCAGATGGATTAGAAAGTATTTATAATCAATTGGCAGACAATCCAACTGTATTCTTATCTTACTATTATGGATATCTTCAAATCGTAGATTTAAAGAGTACAGCCAAATCTAGATTAAGATCTAAATTTGACAATGTAGACTTCCATAATGCCCTACTACAGTATGGTGAAGTCAACTTCAATATTGTCGAACAAAGTATAAATGAATATATCAATGAAAACAGATAAAGCACAAAAAGATGTTGGTTTTAAATTTCCAACATCTTTTCTTTATACATCAATATCCATTCTTCCACATCATACAAAGGAATATTTATGATTTGTTTAAAAGTACGGTATGAAGACATTGAAAATTTCCAACCTTCCATGTCCTCATTCTCATTTAACAATGTATTCATACTTTTTGATTTTAAATTCTCTTCTGCCTTAACCTCAATCGGATATACACTTTGTAGTTGAACTACAAAATCAATTTCATTTGTAGAATTTTCATTATTATAGTATTTTGGCGTAACATTACAAGCCACTATTTGTTGAGCAACATATTGCTCCGTAAAAGCACCCTTATACTCTTTAAAAACGTTATCTCCTATTAAAATGTTTTTTGCAGGAGCATCCACCATTGCGCCAAGAAGTCCTAGATCAAGTAAGTACAGTTTAAATGCATTGAACTCTTCATAAAACTTAAGTGGCATGCAAACTTTATTAATACGATTTACCCTAAACACCAAGCCTGCATCCACAAGCCATTGAATCGCATCTTCAAACTCTTTTGCACGACCGCCCTTTTTTAACATTCCGTAAATGAATTTTTTATTTTCCTTTGCCAATTGTGCAGGAACAGAATCCCACACTAAATTTACTTTGGTCAATAAGTTTCCAGGTATATGTTTTGAAAAATCTTGTCGATAGTTTAAAAGAATTCTATTTTGTATTTCGCGAACATGAAATATTTCCTTGGTTTGAGCATAATACTTTACGACTTCTGGCATACCACCAACATAATAATATTGACGTAAATAATTCTTTAGCTTTTCACGGAACACATCCATCTCTTTCCAATTATGTTGTTCCATCTGTTCTACCAATATATCTTCATGTAATGCCAACAAGAATTCTTTAAATGACATTGGGTATAAAGTTAATTGATCCACTTTTCCCACCGGAAATCCTGTTGATTGATGTAAAGTGATACCTAATAAGCTTCCTGCCACAACAATATGATATTCCGGTGCTTCTTCTTGGAAATATTTTAATGCCGTTAACCCTAATGGACATTCCTGTATTTCATCTAGAACAATCAATGTATTTTCTTTTTCAATTCGCGTGTTTGTGAGAGCAGAGAAACTTAAGATCAAACGATTCACATCAAAATCGTAGAACATTTCTTTCATTTCATTATTATTATCACAATTGATATAAACTACATTTTTATATTCTTTTTTCCCAAATTCATTTAAAATCCAAGTCTTTCCCGTCTGTCTTGCGCCATTTAAAATCAAAGGTTTACGATAGCTACTATTTTTCCATTTAACTAAATCATTATATATATATCGATACACAGAATATCCTCTCCTTTAATCTAATTTTACATTTTTCTAGGGGAATATTCTATATCTTTTAACACTTTTCTAGGGGAATATTTAAAGAAAATTACATTTTTCTAGGGGAAAGCGTAACTATATTTAACACTTTTCATTCAATAATTTCTTTTTCCTACAAATACATTATATACACTTCTGTAACAATAACTCTTTTTACGTACCGAATCATCGTACGAGACTACATTTAATTCTTCCATCTTCTGAATTGTACGATTGATTGTTGATTTCGATAATCCTGTCATATCTTCTAATTCTTTTTTTGTAAATACAACTTGAGAAAGAATAATTGGCATAATTTTATATAGTGTTGTACTGTGAATCGTTTCCATTTTTGCCATATCTTCCTTATAGATTCTGTCGATTTCTTTCATCTTATAAATAAAACTATTGCACTGATCGACAACGCATTGAAGGAAAAATTTGATATATCCCAAATAATTTCCTTTACGACTTTCCATTAAATTATATTGATATGCAGGCTTATATAATTCCAATATTTCCGACATATATAATATTGGTTTATCTTGTTCAAACCTTGCCATTTGAATAGGGATCAAAGCTCTTCCTAGTCGTCCATTTCCATCTGAGTATGCATGAATTGTTTCAAATTGTGCATGAGATAATGCCACATTAATTAAATATGGATCAATAAACTCGTCATTCATATACTCATACAAATTTTCTAACAATCCATATACATTTTCTGGTGCAGGAGGAATAAATATCGCATTTTCAATACCCGCTCCTTTAGGACCAATCCAATTTTGAGTTGTGCGAATATGACCTGGCTTCTTTTTAGAACCACGAACACTATCCAACAAAAGCCTATGCATTGTATTCACCAATTCAAAATCAATATCTTTTCCAATATTAATTTTTTCATATGCATATTCCACAGTTTTTTTTAGATTTTGGATTTCTTTATTATCATCTGTTTCTTCCATATACTTTAAATAATACATTTCATCTTGCGATATCTGTGTACCCTCAATTTGAGTTGATTTCAAACTCTCACTCAACAAAATTGAATCTAAAAAATATTTTGAATCAAAGTCCAAAGTTTGTAATTTAATCTTATACTCTGTATATTTCGCGTTTGCCTGAGATAACAGTCTTAATAAGTCTTTATCCATCTTATAATTCACCGGATATAAATCTGCGCTAAAAGGTGTCATTTTTCCTACCTCCTGACTTTGTTTACCCTATTTTAGCACAGAAAAGTGTCATAATTTCATATTTTGAATCATTTCACTACTTTTTAGTATGTTTTGATTCATAATTTCAAATTTTGACACCTTTTTATGTTTTTTAACCCCATTTTGAATCAGAGTTGACTCATTTTGACTTTCAATTAGTAGAAAAAGTGTCATATTTTTAAATTATGACACTAAAAAAGAGAACCTTGAATTCAAAGTTCTCTTTTTCATTAACTATTATAAATCAAATCCAAAATAACGAACGGCATTGTTGTAAGAGATACCCTTAACGATTTCAGTTAAGTTTTCCTTATCATAAGGATACTCTCCATTTTCAACCCATGTACCAATTAAGTTACACATGATTCGGCGGAAATATTCATGTCTTGAATAAGACAAGAAGCTTCTTGAATCTGTCAACATACCTAAGAAATTACCTAATAATCCTAAGTTTGCCAAAGATGTCATTTGTTTTTCCATACCTGTTTTATTGTCGTTGAACCACCATGCAGATCCTTGTTGAATCTTTCCAATCGCATCACTGTTTTGGAAACATCCAAGTACTGTACCGATTAATTCATCATCTCCAGGATTCAAACTGTATAGAATTGTTTTTGGCAATCCACCATTTTCGTTGATCGCATCCAACATATTTGTAAGTTGATCTGCAGGCGCAAAGTTTGAAATACAATCATAACCAGTATCTGGTCCCAACTTATTGTACATTGTTGTGTTGTTGTCACGTTTACAACCATAGTGCAACTGCATTACCCAACCCAAACGTTTATATTCTTTTGCGATGAATAATAAGAAGGCTGTTTTATATTGATCACATTCCAATGCAGTAACAGCTTCGTGATTCAATCCTTTTTCAAAGATTTTCTCGATTTCTTCTGTGCTTGCTGGAGCATACATCACATAATCCAATCCGTGATCACTCACTAGACATCCTAATTCATTAAAGTATTCCATACGTTTGATGATGGCTTTTTTCATATCTTCAAACGTATGAATTTCAACTTCAGAAACAGTTGCCAATTGGCTCATGTAATCGGCAAATTCTGGTTTATTGATACGCATAGCCTTGTCTGGACGCCAAGCAGGAAGTACCTTTACATCAAATGTTTCATCAGCCTTAATGACTTTATGCCAATGCAAATCATCAATTGGATCATCCGTTGTACATAACAATTTAACATTTGAGTTTTTAATCAAGTTACGTACACTCATATCATCTTGTTGAAGTTTTTCATTACACAAGTTCCATACTTCTTCCGCTGTTTTACTATTTAAAACACCGTGATATCCAAAATATCTTTGAAGTTCCAAGTGAGACCAGTGGAATAATGGGTTTCCAATGGCTTTTTCAAGTGTTTCTGCCCACTTCTGGAATTTTTCACGATCTGGAGCATCTCCCGTAATATAATATTCATCCACTCCGTTTGAACGCATTTGACGCCATTTATAGTGGTCACCACCAAGCCATACTTGTGTGATATTTTCAAATTTACGATCCTCTGCAATTTCTTTTGGATCAATATGACAGTGATAATCTACAATTGGCATTGTATTTGCAGCATCAAAAAATAATTCCTTAGCGACTTCATTTGTCAATAAGAAGTCTTTATCCATAAATTGTTTCATTTAAAAATTCCTTCCTTCTAACTTACATAACCCATTAAACCAGGTAACCATAGACTTAATTGTGGAATGTATGTTACCAACATCAATACGACAATAATTGCGAAGAAGTATGGTAACAAGTGTTTAAATACCGTTTCAATCTTAACGCCTCCAACTTTAACACCAACAAATAGTGTCGTTCCTACTGGAGGAGTGATTGTTCCAATACACAAGTTGAAGATCAACATAATACCAAAGTGAATTGTGTTCATACCTAATGCCGTACATACTGGCAAGAAGATTGGAGTAAAGATCAATGTAGCTGGAGTCATATCCATGAATGTACCAACTACCAATAAGATGATGTTGATCATTAATAAGATGACGTATTTATTGCTTGAAATAGATAATAATCCATTTGAAACCATTGTAGGAATGTTTGTGAAGGCCATAACCCAAGACATGATACTAGATACACCAATCAAGAAAATAATGATACCTGTCATTTCAGCACTTGATCTAAAGATTTCTGGTAAATCTTTCCATTTCATTGATTTATATCCATAAATAGAAAGTAACAATGAGTATACAACGGCAACAACACTACCTTCTGTTGCAGTGAAGACTCCAGCAATAATACCACCAATAACAATGATAATTAATAATAGACATGGTAATGCTTGAATGAACGCATTGAATTTTTCTTTACCTGTTAATTTAGTCTGACTTCTATATCCAGCTTTCTTAGCATAGATATACACAACAAGCATACAAGCTAGTGCCCACAATGCACCTGGAATATATCCAGCCATAAATAAGGCAGCAACGCTTGTACCACCAGAAACCAATGAGAATGTGATCATTACATTTGAAGGTGGAATCAATAATCCAGTAGGCGCAGTCGCAATATTTGCGGCAGCCGAGAAGTTAGGATCATATCCCTCATCTTTTTCAATTGGACCAATGATAGATCCCATAGCACTTGCAGCAGCAGTACCTGAACCTGAAATAGCACCAAATAAGGCATTAGCCAAAATATTTGTCTGAGCTAAACCACCAGGTGTTCTTCCTGTAACGATTTTAGCTAAGTTGATCAAACGAATGGCGATACCACCTTTATTCATAATATTTCCCGCAAGAATGAAGAATGGAATGGCCAATAAACTAAATACACTAATTCCAGAGAAAATTCTTTGTGCACCCGTAACTACGGCTACATTTAGATCCATAACTGGTAAAATTGCACAAACACTACTAATTCCTAATGCCACGGCAATGGGAACACCTGCAATAAGCATAATAACTAGCAATACTAAAATAATTAATCCTGATAAAACTGATAAACTCATGCTTATTCACCCTTTCCTTTCGCCAAATCAATAATATTCATAATGCCATAAACGACAATTAGAATGCCTGATAAAGGAATGATTGTATAGATCAATCCCATACTTACGCCAAGTGAAGCTGTGATTTGCGTCATTGTTAATTTCATGATAGAAATTCCACCATAAACCATAACAACAAGGGCGAATGCGATAATTAATAATTCAATAACGATTTCCAATACTTTCTTTTTCTGTCCTGTAACTTTATCGGCCAAGAAACCCATACGCATGTGATCTCTTTTACCAAAGACTAAAGCAGTAGAAAGTAAAGCCATCCATGTAAAACTGTAAGTTAATAATTCTTCGGATACTGTACTTGGATTATTAAAGAAGTAACGAACTACGATTTGGTATGTACCTACGACTACCATTACGGCAAATACGAATACACATGCCCATCCAAGAATAGTGTTGATTGCGTTTCTTAATTTTTCCATATTATTCACCATCCTTGCCTTCATATTTTTTGTTTACTTTTTGAATATGATCATAAATAGGTTTTGCCTGGGCATTATCCTTCAAGATAGATTCTTGAACACCCTTTACCTTCTTTTGGAAAGCCAATACATCTACATCGATGAATTTAACACCCATTTGTTCTTGAGCAATTTTCTTAGCTTCTTTAACTTGAACATCCCATTGTTTACATTCTTCTTTGTTTGATAATTCAGCCGCCTTATAGAATACTTCTCTTTCTTCTTTAGATAAACCATTCAAGAAACTCAAGTTTCCAATCAACAAGTCTGGAATCATTTGGTGTTTGTTGTAAGAGAAATATTTCGCAACTTCACCATGTTTATTGGATGTTAATGCAAGTTCGTTATTTTCAGCACCATCAATTACACCTTGTTGAATAGCTGTATACACTTCACCAAAACTCATTGGGCTGGCTGCAGCACCAAATGCCTGACACATCGCAACACTTGCAGGACTTTGTTGAACACGGATCTTCAATCCTTTCATATCTTCTGGTGAATCAATTTCTTTTTTTGCATAGAAGTTACGAGTACCTGCATTGTACCAAGTTAAAGCTCTAAAACCTTGTTCATCTGTACTTGAGAAGATTTTATTCATATAATCTGTATCATTCATAACTTCATGATATGCATCTTCTGAAGTAAATAAATATGGCATAGAGAAAATTTCATATACACTCGCAAATGTTTCTAGGTTTGCCGTACCAACAATTGTAAAATCAATAGCTCCTGTTTGCGTTAACTCGATAGCTTTTTGGGCAGCACCTAAAATTTCGTTAGGGAAAATTTGCACTTCATATTTATCCCCTAATTCTTGTTCAACATATTCTTTAAATTTTAATAATCCCAGATACTCAGGATGCGTTTCCGACTGCATTGTCGCAACACGAACGATACGCTTTCCATTCGTAACTGAAGAACAACCTGTTGCACTTAGCATAAACACAAGACACATAAGCGCTCCAAGTACTTTTTTAATCAACTTCACAGTAATCCTCCTAATGTTTAGAACTGTGTTGTATTACGCTTAATAAATTTACATGGAATCTCCATTTTTTGTCGAACTGATTTTCCTGCAAGAACTTTAATAAGCGAATCAACCGCAATTTCACTTAATTCTTCTTCTTGTGAATCAATAGAACTCATTTCCGGATTGCAACAAACACATAGTTCTGAGTTGTTGAATCCAACGACATTGACATCTTCAGGAATCGACTTGTTGATTTGACGTGCATATTTTAAAGCACCAACAGCCATCGCATCATCACTGGCAATCACGGCATCAAAATCTAACTTTTTCTTTGCCAGTAAATCTCTTGCCTTTAATACGTTATTTGGCATAAATACCTTGTATTCTTTCTGCACCTTTAAACCATTATCAATCAGTGCATCTTGATATCCCTCTAATTTTTTCGTTGTGCTGTATGAATTGGCATCATACAAAAACACAATTTTCTTCCTTCCAACTTCGATTAGATTACATACAGTATCATAAACCGCTTTATAATTATCTGTTAAAACACAATATACACCCGGTATACGAACGTAACCATTCATAAGTACCACGGGAACCTTTTGGGCAGCATCTTTAAGGTATTGAATATCATTCTGTCCGCAGTCCCCTGCATAATGTGAACCAACTAATATCATCGCATCGATTCTTCGATCCAATAATATTTTTACGGCCTCTACCTTTCCTTCATAATCAAAGCCACTACACATCAAAATTGAGTCATATCCATACTTGCGTAAATTCTTTTCTAAATACGCAATCGCACTCGCCATATAACGATCGGATACATCTGGGCAAACTAGCCCAACCGTTTTAACCGAATTTAATCCTAAGCCTCTGGCAAATACATTGGGTGTGTAATCATACTCATTCATAACGTCCCAGACTTTCTTTTTTGTCTTTTCTGAGACTTTAGGACTATTATTGATTACACGCGATACTGTCGCAATGGATACGCCTGATAATTTGGCAATGTCATAAATATTCATATTTGTTTCACTCCTCAACCCATATAAACGTCGAGAAATTTGTAAGTACTTACATCATGTTTATTATTGTAGTCGCTCGCATTTCATAAGTCAAGTACCTTTTGGAATCGTTTTCAACGCTTATAAATAAAGGGTTTGTTTATCTTCTTCTCTATTTTACCAAAAAAAAGTTGTGAAACATATATATTTGTAAAATTTTAAAACTTTCCTATTGATTTATTTAAAAAACCGGGTTATTCTGTGTAAGTACTTACATCAAACATTAAAAAAAATTAGACAGGAGGTAGAAATGGTGCAAAAGTATATAAAAATTCATTCGGATGACTTGGTAGCTGTTGCACTATGTCCTTTAGAAAAAGGGACTGTATGTAATGTCGATGGACAAGAAGTCACACTTATCGAAGATATTGCCCAAGGACATAAATTTGCGTTGAAAGATATTAAAAAAGATCAACCTATTATTAAATATGGATATCCTATCGGTATCGCAAAAGAAGACATTCAACAAGGAAGCTGGATTCATACACACAATATGAAAACTGGCTTAAATGATTTATTAACTTATTCTTATCATCGTAATGTGCAAGAACTAGAACCTAGTGAAAAACGAACATTCATGGGTTATCGCAGAAAGAATGGTAAAGTTGGTGTTCGTAATGAAATTTGGATCATCCCTACCGTTGGCTGCATGAACAATGTTGCCACGTCTATCGAAAGACAAGCCCAGAAATATGTAAAGGGAAACGTCGAAGCTATTTGTACGTTTACCCATCCATATGGATGTTCCCAAATGGGCGATGACCAAGAAAACACACGTCAAATTCTTGCAGATTTGATTCAACACCCCAATGCAGGTGGTGTTTTAGTCTTAGGTTTGGGTTGTGAAAACTCAAATATTGATGTTTTAAAGAATTATTTAAATGATTATGATTCCGATCGCGTTAAATTCTTAGTTGCACAAGAACATGAAGATGAAATTCAAGATTCTCTAGGCATCATCGCAGATTTAGCCGATGTTGTAAGCCAAGACAAAAGAGAAGAAATTGATGCGAGCGAATTGATCATTGGTATGAAATGTGGTGGTTCAGATGGACTATCTGGAATTAGTGCCAACCCTGCAGTCGGTGGTTTCTCTGATTTATTAATTTCAAAAGGTGGAACAACCATCTTAACGGAAGTGCCAGAAATGTTTGGTGCTGAAACCATCTTAATGGATCGTTGTGAAAATGAAGCGTTATTCAATGAAACTGTGGATTTAATCAACAACTTCAAAGAATACTTTAAATCTCACAATCAAACAATTTATGAAAACCCTTCTCCAGGAAACAAAAAGGGTGGAATTTCAACTTTGGAAGACAAATCTTTAGGTTGTACACAAAAGTCTGGTAAAGCTCCAGTGGTTGGTGTTTTACAATATGGACAATGCGTTAAGAACAAAGGTTTAAATCTATTAAGTGCTCCAGGAAACGATTTAGTTGCCGCAACAGCCTTAGCTGCAAGTGGAGCTCACATCGTATTATTCACAACAGGAAGAGGTACTCCTTTTGCCAGTCCAGTACCTACAGTTAAGATTTCAAGTAACTCTAGATTGTATTCAAACAAGAAAAACTGGATTGATTTCAACTGTGGTGGATTGGTTGAAGGCGTTAGCTTAGATACTTTATCCAATGACTTATTTGAATATGTATTGAGTGTTGCGAGTGGTAAAAAAGTAAAAAGTGAAGAAGCCGGTTTCCATGACATGGCTATATTTAAACAGGGCGTTACTTTATAACGGGAAAGGAACAATAATAACATGGAAAAATTAAGTTACAAAACCCTAGAAAACGTAGGGTATGATGGTTATCTATTAAAGGATGCCAAAGAAAAAGTCCTTCAATTTGGTGAAGGAAACTTCTTAAGAGCATTCGTAGACTATTGGTTTGATTTGGCAAACGAAAAAGCAGATTGGAATGGTAAATGCTGCTTAGTGCAACCGATTGCACCAGGTCTTGCCGAAATGATCAATGAACAAGATGGATTATACACATTGCACTTAAGAGGTAGTGTGAATGGAGAAAAAGTTGATGATAAACGAATCATTTCAAGTGTCAGTCGTTGTTTAAATCCTTACCAAGAAGAAGGATTTAACGAAATGATGAAAGTTGCCGCAAGTGACGATCTAGAAATCATCGTTTCAAACACAACAGAAGCTGGTATCCACTACGATCCTTCATGTCAATTTGAAGATAAACCAGCCGCAAGTTTTCCTGGTAAATTAACGCAAGTTTTATACCACCGCTACAAAAACAACAAGCCAGGCATCTTAATGCTAGCTTGTGAGTTGATTGACAACAATGGTAAAGAATTATTAAAGTGCGTGAACCAATATATTGAACAATGGAATCTTGAAGAAGGATTCAAAAAATATGTAAATGAAGAATGCACATTCTGCGGTTCATTAGTAGACCGTATTGTCCCAGGTCGTATCCGCGATCCACAAGAAGTAGCTCGTCTAGAAGAAGAAAATCACTATGCAGATCCATTAACAGATGTTGGTGAAGTATTCGGTTTATGGGTCATTGAAGGCGATGAAAAATTAAATGATGTATTACCATTTAAAAAAGCAGGCCTAATCGACAAAGTATTCGTCACTCCGGACATGTCACCATATAAAAAGAGAAAAGTACGTATCTTAAATGGTGCTCACACTGGATTTGTACTAGGTGCTTATTTAGCAGGTCAGAACATTGTTCGTGACTGTATGCATGATGAAGTCATCAAAGGCTTTATGAACAAAATGTTGTATGATGAAGTCATCCCAACTCTTACATTAGATAAAAACGATTTATTAAACTTTGCGCAAGCCGTATCCGACCGTTTCAACAACCCATTTGTTGATCACGAACTAATGAGTATTTCATTAAATTCCACTTCAAAATGGAAAGCACGTGTTATGCCTAGTTTCTTAGGATATATCGACAAACACCATGCGCTTCCAAAATGTATTACGACAAGTTTTGCGTTCTACATTCAATTCTATAGAGGATATGAACTTACAGATGCTGGTTTAGTGGCAAAACGTCCTGCAGGAAATACTTACACAATCAGTGATGATCGTGACATTCTAGAATTCTACTATAACCACAAAGACGATTCTGTAAAAGATTTAGTTCATGCGGTATGCACAAACACTTCATTCTGGGGCCAAGACTTAACTCAAATTGCTGGATTTGAAGATGCCGTAGTTCAAACTTTAACTGAAATTGAAGAAAAAGGTACTTACGAAGTCATGAAAGAATGTTTATAAGAGGGGTCAAACAATGAATAAAGTATTAGAAAAAATTTCAAAAATCGGGATTTTACCCGTCGTTGTATTAGAAGACGCAAAAGATGCCAAACCATTGGCACAAGCTTTATGTGCTGGTGGTCTTCCATGTGCTGAAGTTACATTTAGAACGGCTGCTGCCAAAGAATCGATTGCCATCATGCGTAAAGAATTTCCTGAAATGTTAGTAGGAGCTGGAACTGTATTGACTGTTGAACAAGTGGATGAAGCATTAGAAGCTGGGGCTCAATTTATCATCAGTCCAGGCTTTGATGAAGATGTAGTAAAACACTGTATCGAAAAAAATGTGCCAGTAACTCCAGGAACATGTACGCCTAGTGATGTACAGAAATGTTACCGATTAGGGTTGGATGTAGTAAAATTCTTCCCTGCTGAAGCAGCTGGTGGATTAAAAATGATCAAATCCATCGCAGCTCCATATACCCAAATGAAATTCATTCCAACAGGTGGAGTTAACGCGAATAATATGAAAGACTACTTAGAATACGACCGTATCTTAGCCATTGGTGGTAGTTGGATGGTGAAAGGTGATATAATTAAGAGCGGTGATTTTGACAAAGTGGAAGCTTTGACAAAGGAGGCCGTAAAAAAACTTAAGGAGGTTCGCTAATTATGAAACAAAAAGTAGTCACTTTTGGAGAGATCATGTTACGTTTAGCACCCGAAGGATATTATCGTTTTGTACAAGCCGATACATTTGGTGCAACTTACGGTGGTGGAGAAGCCAATGTTGCTGTTTCTTTAGCTAATTATGGTTTTGATGCCAAATACGTAACTCGTCTTCCAAGTCATGAAATTGGCCAATGTGCCGTTAACTCATTACGTAAATATGGTGTAGACACATCTTATATTGCTCGTGGTGGAGACCGTATTGGAATCTACTACTTGGAAAAAGGTGCTAGCCAACGTCCTAGTAAAGTTATTTATGATCGTGCTGGATCTAGTATCTATACAGCTACAAGTGCTGATTTTAACTGGGATGAAATCTTTAAAGATGTAGCTTGGTTCCACATTACAGGTATTACACCAGCACTTTGTGACAATGTTGCAGAATTAACAATTGAAGCTTGTAAGAAAGCCAAAGAACATGGAGTTAAGATCTCATGTGACTTGAACTATCGTAACAAGTTATGGTCAAAAGAAAAAGCTGGTGAAGTCATGGCTAAGATCTGTGAATATGTCGATGTATGTATTGCGAACGAAGAAGATGCAGCCGATGTATTTGGAATCAAAGCCAGTGATACAGATGTAACAAGTGGTGAAGTCAATCGCGAAGGATATAAGGAAGTAGCTAGTGAATTGACACGTCGCTTTGGATTTGAAAAAGTAGCAATCACATTAAGAGAGTCAATCAATGCCAACATCAACAACTGGTCAGCCATGTTGTATGATGGAAAAGATTACTATTTCTCAAAAAGATATAATATGCAGATTGTAGACCGTGTAGGTGGTGGAGACAGCTTTGGAGCTGGATTGATTGCCGCAAGCCTAGAAGGCTATGATGCACAGTCAACAATCGAATTTGCGGTAGCTGCAAGCTGTTTAAAACACTCTATCGAAGGTGATTTCAACATGGTAAGCATGGATGAAGTGTTGAAGTTAGCTGGTGGAGACGGTTCAGGCCGCGTCCAAAGATAATAATTTATTTCGGTAGCAACAGATTACTATCATGTATTTATTTCTCCTATTCCAACAATATACTTACAATTAAAATGTCTAACTTTTAGTCGTCTGTTACTATATATAAAAAGGATCGATATTCCACTCCCACTGAATATCGGTCCTTTTAATTTGTTTAATATTGATAGATCCATACAAAGATTGGCATCGTTAATATACATAATAGAGTTGTGATAAAGTAATAAGCACTAGCATATTCTGAATCCGCATCATATATTTGCGCAATTTGTGTTACTGAAGCTGCGGTTGGAGCTACTGAAGCTAATAAACTAATTAGTAAAATCATATCCCCATTTTTCGCCATAGATGATAAGTTTGTAAATTTAAGTAAGATTAACGCAAAACATGGAAATACTATCATCTTTAAAAATGTAATGATATAGAGTCTCTGGTTTTTTAAACAGTCTTTAACATCCATACCTGCAATTAGCATACCCGCAACAATCATACAAATTGGTGCAATGGTTGCACTCATTGAATCCATAGTTTCAATAATTAAAGATGGCAATTGTATTTTAAGCGCAAACATTAATATTCCTATTACAGATGCGATAACATTCACATTTTTCAATAGTTCTTTAACATTAAACCCTTTTTCTTCGCAAATCAACATTCTTCCATGTGTCCAGATAAATACAGTAGAAACAAGAATATATCCTGTTGTATACACAACCCATTCTTTTCCTAACAAAGCTTGCACTAAAGGAATGATCAAATTTCCCGCATTCGTATAGATAACAGTAGCTTTTTCAACTCCATTTAATGTATATACTTTCCCAATCATTCTTGCCATAACAATATAGATAATGTGAACGATTATAGCTGCAAGGAAAGAAAGTATAATTCCATTTTTTACATCTTGTGAATATTGAACTTGAAATGCGTTTATTATAACGCACGGAGTAACTATGTATAATGCAACAGTCGACAATACTTTACTGTCATGTTTAGTTAATAAACTAGATTTTACTAGAATAAATCCCAGCAAAATCATAATAAACAGTTCTGCAATTTGTTTAGTTAATAGTAGTGCCATTATTCGAATGTAGCAATAACACTTTCTTTAGCCTGCACAGGTTGATCAGATACAAATTTTACATTCTTTGCATTACCAGAATTTAATAAAACTAGCATAATCACGTCTTCATAATTCATTGCCTTTAGTTTGTCATGATCAAAAGTAATTAATAGTTGACCTTGTTTTACATTTTGTTCTTTTGTTACTTTACAACTGAAGACTTTCTCCGTTAAATTCACTGTATCTAATCCACAATGAATCAAAATTTCCATACCATTATCTAGAGTCAATCCTACCGCATGTTCTGTGCTATCGAATATGGCAGTGACTTTTCCGTCACAAGGAGCGTATACTTCATTTCCCTTTGGTTTAATGGCAATACCATCTCCCATCATTTTCTGTGAAAACACATCATCGTTTACCTGATCGATTGAGATCAAATCACCACTTACATATGCTTTCAAATCATTACTATTTTTTCTTTTCTTAAATAAAAACATGTTTTACACCTCCAAAAAAAACTTTATAATTATTAAAAGAAGAAAGGATGTTTCCCTTGAAATTAAATTTAAATATTCCACTAAGTTCATTAACAAACAAAGAACTTAAAATCTTACAATATATTCATGATAATGAGAATAGAATCAGCAAAATGAGTATACAAACATTCGCAAAAGAAATCAATTATTCAACATCTACTGTCTTACGATTTTGTCGCAAGCTTGGTTTTAGTGGATTTCCTGAATTAAAATTTTTCTTGCGTCATCAAGAACAAGAACCTTCTAAAAAAAATTCAAATTATTCCATTGAATCTATAAAAAAATCAATCATTACCGATTTAGAAGGTACCACAAGTTTGATGAATACAGATGATCTATTTCAAATTGCCAAGTTACTATCAAGTAATGCCCCTGTTTACATTCATTCTCCTGCTGGTTTAACAGATATTTCTGTTAATTATTTAGAAAGTATGTTGTTTATATCAGGTTGTCAAAACATTTATAAGTCACATGCGTCAAAAATGACACACCATTATATTCAAACTCTTGATAAAGGCAATATTTTTATTTTTATTTCCAATTCAGGAAAATTTGAAACAACCCTAAATTTAGCTAAAGAAGCCAAACTACATGGCATGATTGTCATTTCTATTTCTTCCATTGAAAATAATGATTTGGCTGAAATATCTAACTACAATATCCGCTTTTTTTCTAAAAAAACGGAAAATGAAGGTGCTGATTCAACCTCAAGATTTTGTACTTTCTTTGTGTTAAGTACATTCATTGAATTTTTCAACGAATATAAGAAAGGAATAGACCATGAAATCATTTCTTGATACAGTAGATGTTAACAATTTAACTTCTAGTGAACAAATTATTTATCAATATTTTAAAGATCATTTAAACAATATTGTTTATTTATCTCTAAGCGATATTTGTAAAGAACTATATGTATCCAATGCAACCGTTATTCGATTTTGTCAAAAGCTTGGTTTCAAAGGGTTCAATGAACTTAAATTTCAATTAAAAAATGATCTTAATCTAACAAACAAATCCACAAACGCATGGGATACCATCCCCCATCGTACTTCTATTTTAAAAGATTTTATTGATAATGTTAATGATAAAATAATCTATTAATCTACAATCGTGTGGTTGACAAATCCTTTATTTACGGGTATATCTAGTTCT
>NZ_QSPK01000034.1:17054-24554 GCF_003436425.1 Eubacterium sp. TM05-53 | reverse complement strand
CTTAGAGGAGTTTATCTCCAACTGTTTATTTTAGAGAAGGAGATAAATTTACTTATGAATTTTCATGAATGTATGAAGCTGTTTTATCCAGAGACAAAAATAATATTATATAATCAAAAAAATGAAGTTGTATTAGAAGGCCAAGTAAAGGATATTCGTAAAGAGTGTGAAAAATATCATAATGTAGAAGTTACTTTCGTATCGGGTAGAGCGGATACAACGGGACTTAAAATTTGGTTGGACTTATAAACAAAAAGGGAAGAAAGTTTAAACTTTCTTCCTTTTCATATCTAGTATTTCATATTGCTTTTAATCACATCGTGATCTTTTAATAGTTTTTCAATGACAGTACCCTTGATAGCTTTAAGAACTGGTTTTTTGAATACGTTTAAAGGCCCAAGGTTGATTTCAAGTGGCGATTTACCATCCATTAATTTAACGCTTGAATCCAATAGTTCACGAACGTCGTATACACTGCCCCAGACTTCTGGAACACCACGATCTACACCTAATAGTCCGTATACAGCTTCCATTGCGGTACGTACTGAATATTCAGTTGTAAAGACTGTGTCTCTTGGTGTGTCGGCAAATTGTCCTAAGAAGGCGAAGTTTACACATCCATCAGGAATTACGTCTGGACGATCACCTTTTGTACGTGGCATGAAGAAGGCAGTGATGTATGGCATCATTGTAGGTACGCATCGTGCTGAATTTGTAGCCAATTCTTCAATTTGATCCGTTGGAACTCCCAAGTGATATAGCCATTCTTCTGTGATTTCTTTACCTGTACATTCTCTCATTGGTTTTTTAATGTAGTCACCATCAACATCTGTGAATAGTCCATATACCCAAACGCATACTTTATCTGGATCTTGGTTCTTGAATTGTCCTTGACGGTTGATTGTCCAACTTAATAGCCAACTCGAATCTCTACAAGTGACAATACCTCCAGTAACCGTTTTTCCACTGCGAGGATCACGTTTACAGATATTTGTGATATATGGAATGATCTTGTCATCTAATGTTGTGACTGTTGCAGATTCCCAATTTGTCTTAGAAATATCAGAACAGAATTTTTCTGGGTGACCAAAACTTGGATCTTGTTTCGCAATGTTTTTCCATAAGCTCCAGCATCCGCTTGTTCTGACTTCAGCATCTCCATTAGGCGCGTGGTCTTGATCACCATAGATAGTTCCTTCTGTACAGCTTCCGTTTGTCACGAATACTAAATCGTTTTCTGTTAATACAATGCCGGTTTCAGTTCCGTTGACTTTGCATTCGATTGTCTTCGCAACTTTTTTGCCGCCTACAAATTCAAATTCTACATTTGTGACTTCTGTATTGAATTGGAAGTCTACACCATGAGCTTCTAGATATTTCTGCATAGGAAGAATCAATGATTCATATTGGTTGTATCTTGTGAATTTTAATGCACTGAAATCAGGAAGTCCTGAAATGTGGTGAATGAATCTTTGGAAGTATAATTTCATTTCTAAGGCTGAGTGCCAGTTTTCAAACGCAAACATACTTCTCCAATACATCCAGAATGTTGAATCGAATACTTCTTCATCAAATACATCTTCGATTGTTTTATCGTATAAGTCTTCGTCTGGTGTCATGAATAATTTCATGATTTCCATAGCACCCTTTGTACTTAAGTCAAACTTACCGTCTGTGTGTGCATCTTTTCCTTGGTTGATAGTTGCACGACACAATGAGTAGTTAGGGTCGTGTTTGTTTAACCAATAGTATTCGTCTAATACACTGGCGCCTTCAACTTCTAAGGAAGGAATGCTTCTGAATAAATCCCATAAACATTCGAAGTGGTTTTCCATTTCACGTCCACCTCTCATGACATATCCACGAGTGGGATCATAGATTCCATCACATGCACCTCCAGCAATATCCATTGCTTCTAATACGTGGATGTTTTTTCCTGGCATTTGTCCATCACGAACTAAGAAGCAAGCAGCAGCTAATGCAGCAAGTCCACTACCTACGATATATGCATTCTTATTATCGACGCCAGCCGGCTTTTCTGGGCGGGCAAATGCTTCGTAGTTTCCGTTTGTGTAGTAAATACCTTTAGAGTTCTTTTCGTATTTTCCTCTTTCCGTATTGCGATATTCACTTGTAACTTTCTTCTCTTCTTCTTTCTTTTTATCGCTCACTTTTTTTGCAGTAAATAAAGCAGCACCTGTAGCTGCAGCAGTAAGGCCTGCAATGCCTAATTTTACAGTATTCTTTGACATATACATGTCCTCCTTTTTCTTTATGGCTACATAATAGTGAGAATCAAAATAAAAAACCATAAACAAAAAAAGCAAGATGATAATTTTTTTATCATTTTGCTTCATTTGTAAAGTTTGAAATTGAATTTGCGATAGAACCATGCAAAGTATTGGCCATATTATAGACGATTTCATGGTAGTCTTCATACATACCTTTTTGAATCCAATCAAGCATAATGCCTACAAAACTGTATTTATAGAAATTCGCAATGAATTGGATTTGTTCTTCTGAAATGTTGGTGCCTTGCGCTTTTTCTCTAACAACCCCTAAGATCAGGTCGTGTACGGTTGTGAATAAAAATCTTTCAATACTGTCTTGTGTTGTAGTGTGATACACATTTAATATGAATGGTTTGTTTTGAAGAACGGCTTCAAAAATGGATGTGAGACCTTCTTGCCAAGTATCGTAGGTTTTATTTCCTTTGAGTGCATTTGTGGCATCATAAATACAAGACCATTCGACAAGGTCATAAATGTCTTTAAAGTGATAGTAGAAAGACATTCTTGAAATGCCAATATCATCTGTTAGATCTTTGATGGTGATCTTATCTAATGGTTTCTTTAATAAGAATCTTTTTAGGGATTGCTCTAGGGCAAGTTTAGTTAGGTTTGACATGTCTTAATAGTATAAAAAAAAGGGTCTCCCGTCAATTCTTAGGAGACCATGAATCTTAAATTCTGAGTGGCTGTAACAAACAGAATTTTGCCTTGCCCTAGCTGTAATAGGGCCCTTTGAATATTGTAGATGTGCTTCTCTCAAGCACACTTATACTATAATCCTATCATTCGTTAATTTAATCAAAACATTTTGTGAAATTTTGGGAAGAAAGAGAATCTAGGTTTGCAGAATACAAATATTGATTTTTGTTTCTGCTTTTTACTAGCAGGTTTTTAGATTCTAAAGACTTTAATATTTTGCGAGTCGTTGTATCGCTTTTTTCAAGTAATTCAGTTAATGTATTCATGTTCATATAAGTATCATCAAATAATCTATTTTGGCACAGTATGAAGATGCATTTTGCCTGTTTATCGTTTAGAACTTTTTCATTAACTAACGTATTGATTATATTGTTGTAGTAATTTAGTTGATCGTTTAAATCTGCGATTTTTGTGTATAAGTCATCTGAGGCTTGTGACAACAATTCTAAAAATGTGACGACAAAAAATGTAATATCACCTTTGTTTTTTCTGTCGTTACAAATATCAAAAGCTTTATAGTACTTGTTGATATTATTTTTGACTGTGTAAGATAATTTTAAAGCTAACAGAACGTCAAGTTCATTTTTAATCAGGTAACTACTGATAAATCGACTGGTCCTGCCATTTCCATCATAAAAAGGGTGGATATATCCAAATAGATAGTGAAAGGCAGATATTTTGATTAGGCTATCGATATCATCGTTTTTTAAGAAATCAAGGCATAAATCTAGAGATTCAATGATTTTTGACTCTGGCATGATTCCTCTGTGTTTTTCTTTTTGTGTGGCAGACACTACTTGAACAGGCTCTTTTCTAAAGAGTATACCGTCGGGTAGATTTTCTTTTTCAATTTCAGGTAATACTAGGGCATCGTAAATGGTCCGAATATCCTCGCAGTTGTTTAATGGGATTATTTCATTACTGATTAATTTGAAATATTTATCCACAAGTCCTTTAAATCTAGCGCTTTTATCATTTTTGATTGAGTCAATCGCATCTTCAATTTCTTTTCTTGTACTTCTTACACCTTCGATTTCGTTAGTAAGGGCAATCTCATCTTTTAATGATTTAATTATATAAGAGTTGATAGCGATATTAGGTAAATGTGTTCTTAACAAATTGATTTTGTTGATGGTTTTATATATTTTAACCAATAACTTTGTGATTTCATTCGTATTGAAAATGAATCCAACATTTTCGTGGATTTTAATAGGAAGTTTAATGGAAGCTTCACTATTAAATCTAGCATCATAAATTGATTCGTATTCTGTTGGCTTTTTATAAAATATTTTTGAAAGTAATTCATATTCCATATAAAAACCTCCTAAATTAATGGGCGTTTTTGTTATAATAGCTTATGTCTCATTAAAAATCAAATAAATTAAAGAGATATATTAATTTATACCGTATAATGTAAGAGGGTGACAATATGTATATATCAGTAGATGAATCGCAAATGAGTGTGTTTTTCTTGGATTGTTTTCGCTTTTGTATGAATGATACAGAATATAATGTTATTCTAAATAAACGAGATTTAGATGTATATGAATATGAAATATGGAAAAGAGATAATAGAGAAATGTCTTTGATGAAAAGAGTGACTTTATCACTAGACGAATTTAAAGAATACTATTATGCGGATGAAAGAACGACAAATTGCAGAATAATTGATAGTGTGATTGTTCCTTTAATTGAAAAAATGAGATAATAAAATACGCTTTATTTATCCTGCTTTATGATAAGTAAAGCGTTTTTGCTTACAGAAAAATACTTTACGAATAATCTATTTAGGCTTATACTTTTTAGTAGATAAAAAACTTTCATAACTAAAAAGAACAAAAATAATAAGAACATAAAACTTAGGAGATTTACTTATATGCAAAAGAGAACTACGAATTACTCATTCCAGAAGTTCGGGGATGTATTTTATTCTGTAAATCATAATGCGGGGCATTTGGTTGATTATGTTGAAAATGATTTTAAAATCACAAATAAGACGTTTGATTCATTTTATTATTCCAGCGATCCAGTGTATTTGGATACACGTAGTGGAATTATCATGTTAGTGGTGAGTAAAGATGGTAAAAAGTTTGAGGAGTATGTTATTCACCGCGTTGTTCGTTTAAAACCGGATATTTATTTTAATTATGTTTCTATCTCTAGGGAGAGCGTGCTTCAAATTCATTATTCGAGTCATGGAATGAATCAGAAGATGATGGAAACGCCATATTCGTATAAGCCTTTGGTTTCAAAAATGAATTTAAAAGAGATTTTTACATGTTTTTACCAGGTTCGTAAATCGAATTATACATTTCCTGGTGAGTCACATGATTATTATGAATTGACATATATTGATCATGGTACTTTGGATACGACGGTAGACGGTCATAGTTATAGATTGTCTAAATATGATTTAATTTTATATTATCCGGGACAGTTCCATACACAAAGTACAGATAGTCAGAGTACTTGTTCGTATTTGACGATTACGTTTGATATGGATAATAAATTGCCTGGAGATTTAAAAAATCGTGTATTCCATACGCGTAAAGATATCTATCAAGTGTTGTCTGAATTTATGAAATCCATTCAGTCTGATGGTCATTTGAATTCAGAACTCGTTTTATTGTATTTGAAACAGATTCTAATTCTTTTATATCAATTTGATGATGAGGTTGAAGAGTCAGATGTTGTTACGGCGAATCCGATGCAGGAACACTATGAAAGTACGTTGTTGAATGAAATCTTGGTATTTATCAATAATAATGTATATAAACAGTTTACGGTGGAAGATTTATGTATGAAGTTCTCGATTTCAAGGTCGAGTCTACAGAATTTATTTAAGTCAAATATTCATATTACGCCAAAACAATATATTTCCAATGTAAAATTGAATCAGGCTAAAATTATGATTCATGAGCATAATCAGACGATTTCGGAAATATCGGATATTTTAGGATTTACTTCCATTCATTACTTTTCTAGGAAGTTTAAATTGCAGTATGGTATTTCTCCAACGGATTATGCCAAGAGTATTTCTCAATAAGTCCAGAAATGGGCTTTTTTTCTTTCTCTAATAGTGTATGATATGTACATGAAAAAGAATCAAATGTTAATGACGTCAGGAACAATTTGGAAACAAATGCTTCTATTTGCGTTTCCCGTGTTTCTAGGCAATTTATTCCAACAACTCTATAACACAGCGGACTCTTTGATTGTAGGAAACTATTTGGGCAGTTCAAGCCTTGCGGCCGTAACTTCTTGTGGGGAATTGATTTTTCTTTTGACGAGTCTATTTCAAGGAATATCAGTAGGTGCAGGTGTAGTCATTGCGCGCTATTTTGGGGCGAATGAGAAGGAGAGAATGCAAAATGCGATTCATACACTTATGGCATATGGATTAATTTTTGGGATTGGTTTAACCATTTTTGGATATTTGTTGGCACCTGTTCTTTTGAAATGGATGTCAACACCAAAGAATGTTATTCATTTATCTACTGCTTATCTACAAATCTATTTTCTAGGATCTCTAGGGATGGTTTTGTACAATTCTTGTGTAGGTATAATGCAGTCGGTAGGAGATAGTAAGCATCCACTTTATTTTTTGATCGCATCGAGTTGTGTAAATGTTGTGTTGGACATCGTATTTGTAGCAGGACTTCATATGAATGTAGAAGGAGCGGCCTTGGCTACGATTTTATCGCAATTTTTAAGTGCTATTCTTTGTTTGAGACTCTTGATTACGACAAATGAAAGTCATAGGGTTTATCTTTCTAAGATTCGCATACATGGTGATGTAGGTAGAGAAATATTGGAAATGGGCATTCCTACAGGTGTTCAAAATAGTTTGATTTCCATATCAAACGTAGTTGTGCAATCCAATATTAATACCTTTGGCTCCTTGGCAATGGCAGGTATTGGTACATATACAAAAATAGAGGGTTTTGCGTTTTTGCCAATCACAAGCTTTATGATGGCCTTAACGACTTTTGTTTCTCAAAACAGAGGGGCCAAAGAATATGAAAGGGCTAGAAAAGGAGATCGTTTTGGACTTGTTTGTTCTGTAAGTTTAGCAGAGATTATTGGAATTTTGATTATTTTATTTGCGACACCATTAATGCGTTTATTTGTGGACGATCCACAAGTAATAGAGTATGGGGTCCAGCGTGCTCATTATGCGACAATACTATTCTTTATGTTAGCGTATAGTCATGGCGTATCGGCAGTGCTTCGTGGAGTTGGAAAGTCTATAGTTCCAATGGTTGTCATGCTTGTATGTTGGTGTCTTGTGCGAGTCACCTTATTAACAACTTTGAATATGATGTTCCATAATATTATATTTGTATATATGATTTATCCGTTTACATGGACTCTTTCAAGTATTGTATTTTTCTTGTATTATCGAAAAATCAATTGGCAAGACTAATAAAGAAACCATTCTAGCTGGCGTGTAGAATGGTTTCTTTTGTTTATTATTATTTTTAGGAGAGAGATATGAATATTGGTTTAT
>NZ_QSPK01000034.1:0-17044 GCF_003436425.1 Eubacterium sp. TM05-53 | reverse complement strand
TTTAGGAGAGAGATATGAATATTGGTTTATTTTCTATATTCATTGCCTTATCTTTAAGGCACTTATAGAATATCATTCCATGTTGTCATAATTTTCTTATAACTTTGGTAAATCTTGTGAAATCCGATTGAATTATGTGAAATTATCAAAATATGCATCTTTTCTGAAAAAACCTCCATTTATTTCGTATATGAGATAGGAGGAAAAACAATATGAACAAAATCAAAGACAAAATGATGAAGGAATTTCTAGAAAACAATGCCTATTTTGTCGACTTCTTTAATGCGTACTTCTTTAATGGAGAAAAAGTTCTTAAACCAGAGAATTGTATGGAACTTGATTCAGAGATGAACGATGCGAATATGGATCTAGAAAAACATGTGGATGTGATTCGTAAATACAATGATGGAAATCTTTATAGTGCATTCATTATTGAGAATCAAAGTCGTGTGGATTATTCAATGGTTGTAAGAGCTGCAACGTATGAGTTTGTAGCTTATGAGCGAATGTTAAAGAAGTTAAAGAAAAATAGGAAAGATGAGAAACTACCGATGGTGCACATTCTTGTATTTTATACAGGAGAAAGGCCTTGGAATGCGGCTAGACAGCTTTCTGAACTTGTAGAGGTGGATGAAAGGTTCAAATCTTATTTCCATGAATACAAAATGAATCTGATTGAAATCACAGGAAATACTTCATATAATTTTAATGAAGAAGACGTGTATAATTTATTCTACATATGTCGAAGTATTTATGATCAATCTATTTATGAACCAGGAAAGAGTAAAGACTTTGGACTTGTGAAAAGCAGTGTATTAAAAGTGGTTAAAACATTGACGGATGTAGAATGGCTGGATTTAGAAGAATTAGAGGAAAAGGAGGAGATTGAGATGTGTGAAGCTGAAAAGAGATGGCTAGAAGTAAAGTCAAAGGAATGGGAAGCTGAAGGAATAAGAAAAGGAATCAAACAAGGAATCGAACAAGGCATTGAACAAGGAATCGAACAAGGCATAGAACGAGGCATTGAACAGGGTGTAGAACTAGGACAGGTTCTTTTGTACAAGACTATGATAAAGAATGGAATGAGTGTCAATGAGATTTCTAAGGTTTGTTCAATATCTGTTGAGAGTCTAAAACAAGTATTAAATAATTGACAAGAGGAGAAGAATCTCTTCTTTTCTTATATGCATAATGTTAAAGACGTGAATATTCTAGTATTCTATACAGGGAAAGGTCAATGATTTTGGACTAGTGAAAAGCAGTGTGTTAAAAGTGGTTAAAACATTGACGGATGTAGAATGGCTGGATTTAGAAGAATTAGAGGAAAAGGAGGAGATTGAGATGTGTGAAGCTGAAAAGAGATGGCTAGAAGTAAAGTCAAAGGAATGGGAAGCTGAAGGAATAAGAAAAGGAATCAAACAAGGAATCGAACAAGGCATTGAACAAGGAATCGAACAAGGCATAGAACGAGGCATTGAACAGGGTGTAGAACTAGGACAGGTTCTTTTGTACAAGACTATGATAAAGAATGGGATGAGTGTCAATGAGATTTCTAAGGTTTGTTCAATATCTGTTGAAAATTTAAAACGAGCATTAAATATATGAGGATTGAGATGTATCAAACAATGGTGGACAAAGGAGTCAGTAAGTAAAAAGTCGATTTAAAGGCTATTGATGAAAGTTAATTGTTAAGCCATTCATTTTGAATTGCTTTAAAAGGGGGATATATGAATAAGAATATAAAAAGAATAAGTGTTGTATGTCTATGTATATTATTGAGTGGTTGTAGTATGTTTCAATCTGCTTTGAATGATATCAAGGGCAATTTAGTAGGTAATGGATATTCAATATATACGTATGATAATTATGGCAGTGAAGTCATGGAGACGAGTGGAGATAAAATTAGTATTACAGGTAATGCTGTAGAGACTACTTCTTATGATGAAAATGGTCATGTTGTTTCTGGCTATGAACTATCGAGTGTAATTACGATTACAGTCGATGGAAAAGAGATTGAGTCTTGTGGAGATACTTGTATTTTTGAACAAAAAGGTTTAACACCAGATGTGGATTTTACGCAAGAAGATATTGATTCAAATACACATGGACAAATATCGGACAATACGTCTGTTGCTCGTTTTATCAACAAGTATAAGAATATGTTTGGTAAAGGAAGAATTGTAGTCATTAAATCTCAATTAGGACAGCCAATTGCTGCTTATTCTGGAGATAAGGTGTATTGGAAGATTCCAGATAATTTGCCAAAGATGACAAAGCTTATGATTGATGGAAAGGCTTTGTATATTCATCGAGCCAATTTCCAAATCATCGATAAGGAATTATTAGATTAGGAGGAAGTGTATATGAAACAACAGATTAGTAGTACAAAAGCGCCAAAGGCATTAGGACCTTATTCAGCAGGTGTTGCCACAGAAGGACTAGTGTTCTTATCTGGACAATTAGGCGCAGATACCAATGGAAATTTAGTCAGTGAAGATGTCGTAGAACAAACTAGGAAAGCATTTGAAAATATTGGCGTATTATTAGAGGCTTCTGACTTAACATATGATGATATTGTCAAGACAACCGTATTGTTGGATGACATGAATGATTTTGCGAAAGTGAATGAAGAATATGCGAAATACTTTGATGGTATATATCCTGCTCGAAGCTGCTTTGAAGTAGCTGCATTACCTAAGAATGCCAAGATAGAAATTGAGTGTATCGCAATCAAAAAATAGCCATATGATGTAAAATTTTATTATTGAAAATTCCATGATTTATGGTAGTATAAATTAAAGAGAAATTGGATTTGAAAAGGGACTTTTTGAATCCATTTTTTTAAGGTCACAAGGAGGATTATATGAACAAAAATTCGTTATTATCCATGAGAGATCTGTCAGTTGAAGACATCTATAGCATTCTTGATGATGCTAGACTTTTTAATAGTTCCTTTAAAGATTGGCAATTACCAATGCAGAAAGCATTGGTTGCTAATCTTTTTTTTGAAGCATCAACTCGAACACATTTCTCATTCGAAAGTGCACAGCACCAATTAGGATGCCAAGTCGCTGATTTTGCAGCAGGAGCATCCAGTGTCACAAAGGGAGAAACACTTTATGATACAGTAAAAACATTTGAATCTATTGGGTATGACATGGTGGTGATCCGTCATTCTCAAGATGAATATTTCAAAGAATTAGAAAATATCAATATTCCAATTTTGAACGCTGGAGATGGTGCAGGAAACCATCCAACACAATGCTTGTTAGACTTACTAACTATGCAAAATGAGTTTGGTACACTAGAAGGCTTAAATGTAGTTATTTGTGGAGATATCCTACATTCAAGAGTGGCTGCCAGCGATAAAGAAGCTTTAGAAAAATTAGGATCGACTGTTCGTTTTGCCGGACCAAAAGAATGGGAAAGACCAGGCTATCCAACAATTGACTTTGATGAAGCGATTGAATGGGCAGACGTTGTCATGATGCTTCGTATCCAGAAAGAAAGAGGTTCTGGAATGGCTGGCATGACAAATAGTGAATACTTAGAAAAATATGGTCTTACAAAAGAGCGTTACGCAAGAATGAAAGACAAAGCTATCGTAATGCATCCAGCTCCTGTTAACCGTGGAGTTGAAATTGATACGGATTTAGTGGAAGCTGAAAAATCAAGAATTTTTGAACAAATGCACAATGGTATGTTGGTTAGAAAGGCCGTTATTAAACGTGGATTTGGCTTTGCTCCATTTAAGGAGGAAAAATAAGTATGCGTTTAATCAAAAATGGTCAAGTTTTAATTGACAATCGTGTCGAAAAGAAAGATATTTTAATTGACGAAGGAAAGATTATTCAGATTGATGATTCTATCTCAAAAGACTGTGAAGTGATTGATGCTTCAGGCTTAACTGTAATTCCAGGATTAGTGGATGTACACGTACATTTCAGAGAGCCAGGACACAGTGAAAAAGAAACCATTCATACAGGTAGTTTAGCAGCAGCACATGGAGGATTTACATCTGTGTTTGCGATGCCAAATGTCATCCCTTTTCCAGATGATGTAGACACAATGAAAGACTATCAACAATTGATCAAAAAAGAATCTGTCGTACATACATATCCATATGCTTGCATTACATTAGAAGAAGCAAGTAAAGAAGTTGTGGATATGAAGGGTATCAAAGAATTAGGCGTACGCTGGTTCAGTGATGATGGTGTTGGGGTAGCTACACCAGAAATCATGAAAGAAGCCATGGAAAAGGCAAAAGAAAATGACTGCATGATCGTAGCCCACACAGAAGACATGCGTTATCGTAGACCTGGGGCTTGTGTACATGACAGTGAAGTTGTGACATCAAAGGGATGGCTTGGAATTCCAAGCGCTTGTGAAAGTGCACAATTGATTCGTGATTTAGAAATCACAAAAGAAATAGGAAACGCTTATCATGCTTGCCACATTTCAGCTAAAGAAAGTGTAGAAGCATTAAAAAACGCAAAAGAATCAGGCTCGAATGTAAGTGCAGAAGTTACAGTACACCACTTATTATTAGAAGATAAAGATGTGGTTGGACCAAACTGGAAAATGAATCCACCTTTAAGAAGTCATGAAGACCGTATGGCTTTGATTGAAGGCCTGGAAAATGGAACATTGGACTGCATCGCCAATGACCATGCACCACATACATCTGAAGAAAAGAAGCGTTCTATGGATAAAGCACCATTTGGGATTGTTTCATTAGAAAGCGCATTTGCCTTACTATACACAGAGTTTGTTCATCGCCAAAAACGTTGGACTTTGGCTCAATTATTAAATTGGATGTCAGCTGCACCTGCTAAACGTTTTGGTTTAGAAAATGTAGGACAAATCAAAGAAGGCTACAACGCAGATTTGGTTTTAGTAGATTTAGAACATGAATCTTTGATCGACATAGATACATTTGAATCTATGGGTAAAAATACGCCATTTAATGGATGGAGCGTAAATGCGCAAGTAAAGGAAACCATCGTAGATGGAAAGACAGTGTGGAAAGGATAAAACATGGAAAGATTACTAGTGTTAGAAGACGGGAGTGTATATCGAGGGCGTAGCTTTGGTGGCGATAACTTCCGTATTGGGGAATTAATATTCAATACATCAATGACAGGCTATCAGGAAATTTTAACAGACAACGCATATTGCGGACAAATTATCATGATGACATATCCATTGATTGGAAACTACGGAATTAACCGTGATGACTATGAAAGCATTGACCCATCCGCATTTGGTCTTGTAGTAAAAGACTATTGCGAACAACCAAGTAACTGGAGAAGTCAAGAAAGTTTAGATCACTTCTTGAAACGTGCAAACATTCCAGGAATCTATGGCGTTGATACTCGTGCAATCACTCGTAAATTAAGAGATAAAGGAAATATGAAGGCAACTTTATGCAATGTCGATGCAGACATTGAAAAGGTTGTAGAAGAATTAAAAAATACAGAACTATTGAACGATCAAGTACCTTCTGTTTCAACAAAGAAGATCTATCCTATGCCAAATCGCGGAAAGAAAGTTGTTGTAGTGGATTTTGGTGTAACAATGAGTACATTACGTGATTTATCGAAATGTGGATTAGACTTAATTGTTGTTGAACACGACGCAAGCGTTGAAACAATTATGTCATTCTACCCAGATGGAGTTTGTTTATCAAGCGGGCCAGGCAATCCTTGCGATTTGACTAGCCAGATTGAAGTCGTTAAAGAATTAATGAAACAAACCGTTGTATTTGGGATTGGATTAGGATATCAATTGATCGCCTTAGCTTCTGGAGCTACAGTTTCTAAAATGGGATTTGGTCACCACGGATCCAATATTCCAGTTACAGAAATTGCGACAAATAAAGTTAAGATCACTCATCAAAACCATGGCTATGCAGTGGATACAGATAGTTTAGAAGCTGCATCATTAGAAATGACTTATCAAGCATTGAATGATAAGAGTTGTGAAGGAATTGAACACAAAACTTATCCAGCATTTGGTGTTCAATTCTATCCACAAGCAGGAGATGCTTTATATGGCAAATTTGTAGAAATGATTGAAAAGGGGGATCACAATAATGCCTAAGCGTACAGACATTAAAAAAATCTTAGTAATCGGATCTGGACCTATCGTAATTGGACAGGCCGCAGAATTTGACTATGCAGGATCTCAGGCATGTCAATCACTTCGCGAAGAAGGATATGAAGTTATCTTAATTAACTCAAACCCAGCAACAATCATGACCGATTCAACAATTGCGGATCGTGTTTATATTGAACCAATCAACTTGGATTTCGCAAAACGCGTCATCTATAAAGAAAGACCCGATGCTATTTTAGGATCATTAGGTGGTCAAACCGGATTAAACTTAGTTGTAGAATTACACGAAGATGGAATTTTGGATGAATATGGCGTAGAAATTCTAGGAACTGATTTATTAGCTATCAATCGTGCAGAAGACCGTGAATTGTTCCGCTCTTTAATGCAGGACATCAATGAACCTGTACCAGAAAGTACAATCGTTCATACGGTTGAAGAAGCTGTATCATTCTGTGAAACATTAGGCTATCCAGTTGTAGTACGTCCAGCCTATACACTTGGTGGAACTGGTGGTGGTTTTGCCGATGATGAAGAAGAATTAAGAGACATTTGTGAAGCGGGATTAAAAGCAAGTCCAGTACACCAATGTTTGATTGAACAAAGTATTGCCGGATATAAAGAAATCGAATATGAAGTAATCCGTGATGCGAATGACAACGCAATTGTAGTCTGCAGCATGGAAAACGTAGATCCAGTTGGAATTCATACTGGAGATAGCTTTGTAGTGGCTCCCGTACAAACTTTAACAGACCGTGAAAACGCAATGTTGAGTAGTGCATCATTAAAAATTATTCGTGCATTGAAGATTTGTGGTGGATGCAACGTACAGTTGGCATTAAATCCAACAAGCTTTAAATATTATGTGATTGAAGTTAACCCTCGTGTATCTCGTTCTTCAGCCTTGGCTAGTAAAGCAACAGGATATCCAATCGCAAAAATCTCTGCAAAATTGGCTGTAGGATTAACATTAGATGAAATCTTAAACCCAGTTACTAAAAACAGTTATGCATGTTTTGAACCAACTGTTGACTATGTCGTAAGTAAATTTGCTCGTTTCCCATTCGACAAATTCCCAAATGCGGATCGTCGCTTAGGAACACAGATGAAAGCGACAGGTGAAGTTATGTCCATTGGACGTACTTTTGAAGAATCTTTCTTAAAGGCAATTCGTTCTTTAGAAATGAAAGTGGATCACTTATATAAAAAGGAATTGGCTGAATTATCTCAAGAAGAATTATTAGAAAAAATCAAGAAATGTGATGATGAAAGAATCTTTGCGATTACACAATGGATGCGTAATGGATATGATGTAGAAACTGTTATTAATGTAACGAAAATGGACCGTTTCTTCTTATGGCACATTCAAAGAATTCTTGATTTAGAAACATTGATGAATGAAAATCCAAAGGATGTTGCGGTTTTAAGAACATTAAAAGAACACGGATTCTCAGACAGCTACATTGCTCGTAACTGGAATATGAAAGAATTCGACTTATATAACTTGCGTAAAGAAAATGGAATTATTCCAGTTTATAAGAAAGTAGATACTTGTGCGGGTGAATTTGTCAGTGCAACACCATACTTATATTCAAGCTACGATCAGGAAAATGAATCTGAAGTCAGTGACCGTAAAAAGATCATCGTTCTAGGTTCTGGACCAATCCGTATCGGACAGGGTGTTGAGTTTGACTATGCGACAGTACACTGTGTTGAAACATTAAGAGATGCAGGCTATGAAGCTATCATTATCAACAACAACCCAGAAACAGTATCAACAGATTTCTCAATTAGTGACAAATTATACTTTGAACCGTTAACTACAGAAGATGTGATGCACGTTATTGATTTGGAACAACCATTGGGAGTTATTGTTCAATTTGGTGGACAAACAGCTATCAACTTAGCCGATTCATTAGTAGAACATGGTGTTAAAATTCTAGGTACTTCATTACACTCTATTGATTTAGCGGAAGACCGTCATGAATTTGAGGCTATGTTACATAAATTGGATATTCCTCAACCACAAGGTGAAACTGCAGTAACAGTTGAAGAATCACTAGTAATTGCCAATAAGATTGGTTATCCAGTATTGGTACGTCCAAGTTATGTATTGGGTGGTCGTGCTATGGAAATCGTGCATAATGATGATGAATTGAGAATATATATGGCAACAGCTGTTAAGGAAATTAGTCATGATGCTCCAATCTTAGTTGATAAATATATTGTTGGTAAAGAACTAGAAATTGATGCGATTGCGGATGGAAAGAACGTATATATTCCAGGTGTAATGGAACATATTGAACGTGCTGGCGTTCACTCTGGTGACTCCATTTCGGTATATCCAACTCAAACAATTTCTCAACAAGTTAAAGATACTATTATTGATTATGGAACAAGAATTGGTAAAGGCTTTGAGTTTGTTGGTTTATACAACATTCAGTTCATTGTAGATAGAGAAGACAATGTCTATGTATTAGAGGTAAACCCACGTTCATCTCGTACTGTACCATTCTTATCTAAGATTACAGGTGTTCCTATGAGCTATATCGCAACACAGGCTATCTTAGGAAAATCAATTGAAGACCAAGGATATACTCCAGGATATCATCCAGAAGAAGAAAATCGTGTATTTGTCAAAGCACCAGTATTCTCATTCGCAAAACTTCGTAGTGTAGATACAGTTTTAGGACCTGAAATGAAGTCTACAGGTGAGGCTTTGGGTAGCGATGTAAACTTAGAAAAAGCATTGTATAAGGCATTGGTTGCCAGCGGCGTGAGTGTTCCAACACATGGCAATGTATTAATGACAATTGATGATGAAAATAAACAAGAAGCATTAGAATTAGCGAAACGCTTTGCGAACATCGGATATGGAATCTATGCAACGAAGGGTACGGCAGATTTATTTGAAGCTGAAGGATTGTATGTTCATCGTGCTAGCAAGATTGAAACTGAAGATGGTAAAAATGTTGTAGATATTATCCGTAATGGACGTGTAAACTTTGTCATTAACACAATGTCAAATAAGAAGAACACAAATGCCGATGGCTTCTTGATTCGTCGTGTGTCTGCCGAAAACAACATTTCTTGTATGACAAGTTTAGATACAGCGAACGCATTAGTGAAAGTTTTAGAGTCATTGAGTTTCTCAATGGTATCTATGAATGAAATGGGGAAATAATATGCAGGAATTTGCGAACATTCTATCGAATGTGGAAATCGCAAAAGATATTTGGAAAATGGAATTGAAAACAGACTTAGCTAAAACAGCTAAGCCTGGTCAATTCATTGAAATCACAGTTCCGGGTTTCTATTTGCGAAGACCCATATCGATTAGTGAAATCAAAGAAGATGTTTTAGTCATCATCTACAAAGTGCTTGGAGAAGGTACTTTAAAAATGACTGAATTAGAAGGAAAATTAGATATCTTTGGTCCTTTAGGAAATGGTTTTCCAATTGAAGACAAAGAAGAAGTATTGTTGATTGGTGGCGGTGTTGGTGTTCCACCACTATATGAAACCGCAAAACAATATTTAAGTAAAAATGCACGTGTAACAGTTGTTCTAGGTGCAAACGATGCCGATAGTGTATTCTATGTGGATGAATTTAAGGCATTAGGATGCGATGTTTATGTCGCAACAATGGATGGTTCATTAGGTACAAAGGGTACGGCATTGGATGCGATCAAAGAAAACAATGTGACATGTAAATTTGTGTTAAGCTGTGGACCTTTACCTATGTTAAAAGCCATAAACGAACAGTATAGTGAAGGATATATTTCATTAGAAGCTCGTATGGCATGTGGCCTAGGTGCTTGTATGGGTTGTGTTGTGAAAGATGTAGAAGGGCATTCATTACGTGTATGTAAGGATGGTCCTGTATTTGAGATGGGAAAGGTGGCTTTATAATGGATATTTCAGTAAAACTACCTGGATTGAATTTAAAGAATCCAATTATTCCAGCTAGTGGATGTTTCGGATTTGGTAAAGAATATGCCGAACTATATGATTTAAGTGTATTAGGTGGTATTGCCATCAAATCAGCTACGCCACAAGAGCGTTTTGGAAATCCTACGCCAAGAATTGCAGAAACACCTATGGGAATGTTGAATGCGATTGGTTTACAAAATAAGGGTGTAGATTCTATTATCGAAAATGAACTTCCATTCCTTGCACAGTATGATACAGAAATCATGGCTAATGTTGCCGGTGCATGTGAAGAAGATTATGTAGAAGTTATCAAGAAGTTAAATGATCAGCCAGTTATTAAGGCTTATGAATTAAATATTTCTTGTCCAAATGTAAAACATGGTGGTATTGGTTTGGGCACAAAGCCTGAGCTTGCAGCACATGTGACTAAGATTTGTAAGGAGGCAGCTACAAAACCTGTATATGTGAAGTTATCTCCAAATGTAACAGATATTGTAGAAATTGCCAAAGCCGTTGAAGAAGCGGGTGCAGATGGTATTGTATTGATCAATACTCTAATGGGTATGCGTATCAATTTAAAGACGGGAAAACCATTACTTGCGAATGTAACTGGTGGTCTTTCTGGTCCTGCCATTAAGCCAGTTGCCTTAAGAATGGTGTATCAAGTAGCGCAGGCCGTAAATATTCCAATCATTGGTGTTGGTGGAATTACTTGTGCAGAAGATGTATTGGAATTCTTAAATGCGGGGGCAAGCGCTGTTGAAGTGGGTGCTCAAAACTTTGTGGATCCTTATGTATGTCCAAAAATCATTGAGGATCTTCCAAAAGTATTAGAGAAGTATGGATATAAGAATGTTGAAGAAGCAGTTGGAAGGAGTTTTAAATAATGAGTAAGACAATTGTAGCATTAGATTTTTCGAGTAAAGAAGAAGTTGTAGATTTCTTAAAACAATTTGATGAACCAGTATATGTAAAGATTGGTATGGAATTAACATATGCGTGTGGTTTAGAAATGGTAAAAACAGTGAAGGAAATGGGTCACCACATTTTCTTGGATTTGAAATTGCATGATATTCCAAACACAGTTAAGGGTGGAATGAAGAACTTAGCTAACTTAGGTGTTGATATTGTCAATGTACACTGTGCTGGTGGTATTGCGATGATGAAGGCTGCCATCGATGGCTTGAATGAAGGAGCTAAAGATGGAAAGCGTCCTATGTGTATTGGTGTAACTCAGCTTACAAGTACTTCTAAAGAAGCCATGAATAACGAATTGGGAATTCCTGGTGAAGTGATTGATTGTGTTATTAAATACGCTAAGAATGCCAAAGAAGCAGGCTTGGACGGTGTTGTATGTTCAGTACATGAAGCTAAGGCAATTCACGAAGCTTGTGGAGAAGACTTCTTAACAGTCACTCCAGGTATTCGTTTGGCAAGTGATTCTAAAGATGATCAAAAACGTGTTGCGACTCCTGCATTTGCGAAAGAACAAGGTTGTGATTATATCGTAGTTGGTCGTTCAATTACGAAGAGTGCAAACCCTGTTGAAACATACAAAGAAATTGAAGCAACGATGTCTAAATAAGGTGTGAGAAATCACATCTTTTTTTTAACTTTATTATTGAAATTTTCATGATTTGTGGTAGTATACTAAACAGAAAAAATATAGTATTTTTTTCAAGGGAGGATACGTATGATCAAGAATCCAGTTTTGTTTATGAGAAAAACGTCAGTGATCGAGATGAATAGTATTCTTCGTAGTGCTATACTTTTTAATAGTTCCATTTAAAGATTGGCAATGCGTTTGTTTGCTAATCTTTTTTTTGAGTAAATAACAGAAAGGACAAATTATGGAAAGACTTTTAGTATTAGAAGATGGAAGTGTATATCGCGGAATTGCGTTTGGTAGTGATAACTTCCAAATTGGTGAATTGGTATTTAATACTTCAATGACGGGTTATCAAGAAATTTTGACAGATAATTCATATTGTGGACAAATTGTAATGATGACATATCCATTAATTGGTAACTATGGAATCAATCGTGATGATAATGAAAGCATGGTTCCATGTGTATTTGGATTTGTCGTTAAGGACTATTGTGAATTTCCAAGCAATTTCAGATGTTCAGAAACATTAGATGATTTCTTAAAACGTGAAAATATTCCGGGTATTTATGATATTGATACACGTGAAATCACAATGAAGATTCGTAATGTAGGTACAATGAAGGCTGTTATGGCCGATGTGGATGCCGATGTAGATGCTGTTGTTGCAGGTTTAAAAGTAGCCGATTTCTTACATGATCAAGTGGCTCGTGTTTCTACAAATAAAGTGTTCCCTATACCAAATCGTGGTAAGAAAGTTGTATTGATGGATTTCGGAGCAAAATTGGGTATTGTTCGTGAACTATCAAAACGTGGATGCGATTTAGTCATTGTTCCATATGACACACCAGCAAGTACAATTCTATCCTATCGTCCAGATGGCGTTATGTTGTCGAATGGTCCTGGTGATCCAACGGATGTACAAGTTGCTATTGAAACAATCAAAGAATTGATTCCTCAGACTGTCGTATTTGGAATTTGTTTAGGTCATCAGTTGATTTCTTTGGCTTGTGGTGCAAAAACATATAAATTGAAATTTGGACACCGTGGAGCTAACCATCCAGTTGTAAATTTATCAACAGGTAAGGTGGAAATCACTTCTCAAAACCATGGTTTTGCGGTAGATATTGATAGCTTAAAGGATACTCGTTTGGAAATGACACACCAAGCATTAAACGATAAGAGCTGTGAAGGTGTGCGTCATAAAGACTATCCTTGTTTTGCGGTGCAATATCACCCAGAAGCAAGTGCAGGACCTGAAGATTCTCGTTACTTGTTTGATCAATTTATTGAATTAATGGAGGAGAATAAAAATGCCTAAACGTACAGATATCAAAAAAATCTTAGTGATCGGATCTGGTCCAATTATCATTGGTCAGGCTGCTGAATTTGATTATGCCGGAAGTCAGGCATGTCAATCTCTTCGTGAAGAAGGGTATGAAGTTATTTTAATTAACTCAAACCCTGCTACAATCATGACAGATACAGCGATTGCGGATCGTGTTTATATTGAACCTTTGACTGTAGACTTCGCAAAGCGCGTTATTTATAAAGAAAGACCCGATGCCATTTTAGGATCATTAGGTGGTCAAACCGGATTAAACTTAGTTGTAGAATTACATGAAGATGGAATTTTGGATGAGTTTGGTGTAGAAATTTTAGGTACAGATTTACATGCGATCAATCGTGCAGAAGACCGTGAATTATTCCGTTCTTTAATGCAGGAAATCAATGAGCCAGTACCAGAAAGTATGATTGTTCATACAGTAGAAGAAGCTGTTGAATTCGCAAAACGTGAAGGGTATCCATTGGTTGTTCGTCCAGCTTATACACTTGGTGGAACTGGTGGTGGTTTCGCAGATGATGAGGCTGAACTTTGTGAAATTTGTGATTCTGGTTTAAAGGCAAGTCCAGTACATCAATGTTTGATTGAACAAAGTATTGCGGGATATAAAGAAATTGAATATGAAGTAATGCGTGATGCCAAAGATAATGCGATCGTTGTATGTAATATGGAAAATATTGATCCAGTAGGTGTACATACAGGAGATAGTACGGTTGTTGCGCCAGTTCAAACTTTGACAGACCGTGAAAACCAAATGCTTCGTAATGCATCTTTAAAAATCATTCGTGCATTGAAGATTTGTGGTGGATGTAACGTGCAGTTGGCATTAAATCCAAATAGTTTCAAATATTATGTTATCGAAGTTAACCCTCGTGTATCTCGTTCTTCAGCCTTGGCTAGTAAGGCAACAGGATATCCAATTGCGAAGATCAGTGCTAAATTAGCGGTTGGTTTAGGCTTGGATGAAATTATCAACCCAATCACAAAAACAAGTTATGCTTGTTTTGAACCTGCATTAGACTATATTGTTACAAAATTTGCTCGTTTCCCATTTGATAAATTCCCGAATGCAGATCGTCATTTAGGAACACAGATGAAGGCGACTGGTGAAATTATGTCTATTGGACGTACTTTTGAAGAATCTTTCTTAAAAGCTGTTCGTTCTTTAGAAATGAAAGTGGATCATATCTATAAAAAGGAATTGGCTGGATTAACGAAGGAAGAATTGCTTGAAAAAATCAAGAAGTGTGATGATGAAAGAATCTTTGCGGTTACACAATGGTTACGTGATGGATATGATATGGAAACAATTCATAATGTAACGAAGATGGATAATTTCTTCTTATGTCACTTGTTAAAAATTATTAGCTTAGAAAAGTTAATGATGGAAAATGTTAAGGACATTACCGTATTGCATAAATTAAAGAAATATGGTTTTGCGGATAGCTACATTGCGCGCAACTGGGATATGAAGGAATTCGACTTATATAACTTGCGTAAAGAAAATGGGATTATGCCAGTGTATAAGATGGTCGATACTTGTGCGGGTGAATTCAAGAGTGCGACTCCATACTTCTATTCAACTTATGAACACAAGAATGAATCTGAACGTACAGATCGTAAAAAAATTGTTGTATTAGGTTCTGGACCAATCCGTATTGGACAGGGTGTTGAGTTTGATTATGCGACTGTACATTGTGTACAGACTTTGCGTGAAGAAGGCTATGAAGCCATCGTCATCAACAACAACCCAGAAACTGTATCAACAGATTTCTCAATTAGTGATAAATTGTATTTTGAACCACTAACTACAGAAGATGTAATGCATGTTATTGATTTAGAAAAACCATTAGGTGTTATTGTTCAATTTGGTGGTCAAACCGCAATCAACTTAGCCGATTCATTGGTAGAACATGGTGTTAAGATTCTAGGTACTTCATTACACTCTATTGATTTAGCGGAAGACCGTCATGAATTTGAAGCGATGTTACATAAATTGAATATTCCTCAGCCTCAAGGTGAAACTGCAGTCACTGTTGAAGAATCACTAGTAATCGCCAATAAGATTGGTTATCCAGTACTTGTTCGTCCAAGTTATGTATTGGGTGGTCGTGCTATGGAAATTGTACATAATGATGATGAATTAAGAGTCTATATGGCAACAGCTGTAAAGGAAATCAGTCATGATGCACCAATCTTAGTTGATAAATATATTGTTGGTAAAGAACTAGAAATCGATGCGATTGCGGATGGAAAGAACGTATATATTCCAGGTGTAATGGAACATATCGAGCGTGCGGGTATTCACTCTGGTGACTCAATTAGTGTATATCCTACACAGATCATCAATGAGAAGGTGAAAGAAACGATCATTGATTATGGAACAAGAATTGGTGAAGGCTTTGAATTTGTTGGTTTATACAACATTCAGTTCATTGTAGATAAAGAAAATAATGTCTATGTATTAGAGGTAAACCCACGTTCTTCTCGTACTGTACCATTCTTATCTAAGATTACAGGTGTTCCAATGTCTCAAATTGCGACTAAGTGTGTATTAGGTGAAAGTATTGAAGATCAAGGCTTAACACCTGGATATCATCCTGAAGATAAAGAAAGAGTCTTTGTCAAAGCGCCGGTATTCTCATTTGCGAAATTACGTAGTGTAGATACAGTTTTAGGACCTGAAATGAAATCTACAGGTGAGGCTTTGGGTAGTGATGTCAACTTAGAAAAAGCATTGTACAAAGCTTTAGTAGCTTCTGGAATCAATATTCCTTTACATGGAAGTGTATTACTAACAATTGATGACGATAATAAACAGGATGCTTTAGAAATCGCAAAACGTTTCTGTAATATTGGATATGGTATTTATGCGACGAAGGGTACAGCTAAATTCTTAGAAGATAATGGCTTATTTGTACATGTAGCGGCCAAAGTCTATGAGGATAATGGAAATGAAACGGTATTAGATATTATTCGTCATGGTCATGTAAACTTTGTCATCAACACAATGTCAAATAAAGACAATTCTACAAGTAAAGATGGATTCTTGATTCGTCGTGTATCTGCAGAAAATAATATTTCTTGTATGACAAGTTTGGATACGGCACATGCCTTAATTAAAGTATTGGAATCTTTGAGTTTCTCAATGATTTCTATGAATGAAATGGGTAAATAGAGTGTGAGAAATCACACTTTATTTTTTGTACATTTAAAAAATTAAGTATAATAATTGTGTAAAAACCAAGTACAATTTACATGAGAATCAGGGATCATTTCATTCAAATTTACAGGCTTTCTAGGGATCTGTCATTTTGTCTGGTATTGTAAAGCAGTGTCAGATTTATCGCCAAAAAAAAGATATGGAATGATGACGGAAACAAAAGTTTTCCTAGAAGATCAGGCGGAGAGTTCGGAACTCTCCCTTTTTTCGTGAAGAGACAATAAATGCAAATTTGCGTCTTATTACTTTTTTGGATTTTAATACATAAACCGAATGTAGGGTGTGAGAAATTACACTCTAATTTTTATAAAAAAATTAGCACTTAAGTGTTGACAGTGCTAAAAAAGTGACTATAATGATAATTGAAGTTAGAGATAAGTCAAAAGATATCCCGTAACTTGAAGATAGATTTCATAATCTAGTAATCAGGAGGTGATATTTATGAAGTACTATCCAATGTTTAATTTATTTGATGATTTCTTTACAGGAAACACTACAAGTGATGTCATGAAGACAGATATTGTGGAAAAAGATGGAAACTATGAAATGAGCATGGAACTTCCTGGAGTTAAAAAGGAAGATATCCAGATGGAATTGAAAGATGGATATTTGAAAGTAACTGCTACACATGATTCAAATACAGAAGACAAAGATGAAAAGGGTCGTGTTGTTCGTAAAGAACGTGTTAGTGGATCTTATTCAAGAAGCTTCTATGTTGGTGAAGGTATTCATCAGGAAGATGTCAAAGCTTCCTTTGACAATGGAGAATTGAAGATCGTTGTTCCTAAGGAAGCACCTAAACAGATTGAAGAAAACAAATTTAT
>NZ_QSPK01000033.1 GCF_003436425.1 Eubacterium sp. TM05-53 | reverse complement strand
TTTTGGCTTAGTCATTATACCACATTCATTTATGGCCAAAATTGTTTACTGTTAGAAAAAAATTAAAGAACAACCAAATAAGTATTCCGTGATTTTTATGGATATTATGATGCCAAAAATGAGTGGGGATGAAGCGGCAAGATGCATTCGTAAAATCAATCCTTCCATTCCAATTGTCGCAATGAGTGCGCAATCAGAATATAGTATTGATCAAACAATTATGAATGATTCTATCTCAAAACCAATTGATGAACAAAAACTTGATCATATACTAAGAAAATATGTAGCATAAGATAAAGACTTGATTTGAATTCAAGTCTTTTCTAGTATATGCAACTGTAAATGGATAAATTGACAAGCCGAGTTGGTGGAATGCAACCGCAAATTTTAGTAAACTTTGGCTAAGGAGGAAGAAATATGATTCTAGCCGATAAAATAATTGAAGAAAGAAAAAAGAATGGATGGACACAAGAAGATCTTGCACAAAAACTAGGTGTGTCTAGACAATCGGTTTCAAAATGGGAGAGTGCAGGAGCTATTCCAGATTTAAAAAAGATCATTCAGTTGGCTGATTTATTTGGAGTCAGTACAGACTACTTATTAAAAGATGAAATAGAGAAAGAAAATACAGAGACAACATGTGATACAGATAGTGAATTACATCGTGTGAGTATGGAAAAAGCGAATACATATATGGATGAAAAGAAAAAAGCAGCGCCTAAGCTTGCGAATGCAACAACATTATGTATCTTAAGTCCAATTCCTTTATTCCTAGTTTCAACTTTCAATGATGGCTTAGCTATTGGTATTGCGTGTGCCACATTATTAGGTATGGTTGCACTTGCCGTGTTTATCTTTATCAAAACAGGAATTAAATTGAGTCCATTACAATATTTAGAACAAGAACCCTTTGAAACAGAATATGGTGTAACAGGACTAGTCAAAGAAAAGAATCAAAGCTATCAAGACCATTACTCCTTTTCTCTAGCGTGTGGTGTTGTTCTATGTATCTTGTCTGTAGTTCCGTTGATCATTGCAGGTTGCATGGAAGCATCTGATTATGTGTGTACATTATGTTTAGTGGCATTACTAATTTTGGTTTCCGTTGGTGTGAATATTCTGATTCGCGTTTGTACAATTAAAAACAGCTATGATACATTGCTTCAAGAAGGTGACTTTACTAAAAAAGAAAAGCTCGCAAAAAAGAAAACTGAAACATTCACAGGTGCGTATTGGTGTCTTGTGACAGCTATTTATCTTGGCTGGAGCTTATGGACAAAGCAATGGAATATAACCTATATTGTTTGGCCAGTTGCAGCTGTCTTATATGCAGCAATGTACGGAATTGTAAAAGTGGTAATGAAAGTGGAATAAAAAAAGATTGTACTTTGTTTGTACAATCTTTTTTAGTCGTCTATTTTAGAGACTTTATTAAAAATCAGATATCCAACCACAAACATGATAGAGATAGCGGCAACACCTAAGTTTTGTTTACCCGTGATCTGTGTTACAACACCAATCAACATAGTTCCTAAAAAGCTAGCACCTTTACCACAGATATCAAATAATCCGAAGTATTCACCACTGGCATTTTCTGGAATGATCTTTGCAAAGTAAGATCTGGATAAAGCTTGAATACCACCTTGGAAACATCCAACCGCAACCGCTAATACCCAGAATTCCCATTGTTTATCCAATTGTACCGCAAACAAGGCAATTAAGAAGTATGCGATGATCGCAACTTTAATTAATGAAGCTGTATTTTTTGTCTTCGATAATACCGCAAATGTTAAACTTGCAGGGAAGGCAACAATTTGTGTCAACAATAAAGCTAATAGAAGTCCAGTTGTATTTAATCCTAAACTTGTTCCATATGCGGTAGCCATATCAATAATTGTATATACACCATCAATATAGAAGAAAAATGCAAGTAAGAATAAGAAGACTTTCTTTTGTTCTTTAGCCTTCATTAATGTCTCTTTTAAACGAGTAAAAGTATCCAAAGCAGGATGAGCTTCTGGTTCAATATAGTATTTTTGTTTGTAGCTTTTTACTAAAGGAAGTGTAAAGGTAATCCACCATGCAGCATTTAATATAAATGCGATCATCATAGCTGTTTTTAATGTCATTCCCATTTTATCGTACATTAATACAAAGACTAAACTGATAATAAATGGAACAACACTACCAATGTATCCCCATGCATATCCTTTTGAACTTACGGCATCCATTCTTTCTTCTGTAGTGATGTCCGTCAACATTGAGTCATATACGATCAAGGATAAAGAATAGGCAACTTTTGCGGCTACAAATAGTACTAGAAATGCAAACCAAGAATTAGGAATCCAGAAACATGCAAGGGCTAATGCGCCTAGCATTGCACAAGTTAAGAAGATTTTTTTCTTATGATCTTTATAGTCAGCTAATGTTCCTAGAATGGGACCTGCAAGTGCAACAATTAATGTTGAAAGACTTGCTGCATAGCTCCAATAACTTAAATAGTTGTGTTCAGCAACACCTTGAGAACTTGAAAGATAATTAAAATAAATAGGAAGAATTGTTGCGACTAATAAAATAAAGGCAGAGTTTCCCATGTCGTAACAAATCCACTTGAATTCAAGTTTTGTTAATTTGTTTTTCATTTAATTTACCAACTTTCCAAAATTAATTTTATCAAATTTTCGTCTTTGATATGTAAACAATTTGTTAATTTAATGATATATGTTTTGTTTCGAATAATCTACAACAAAGTGAACATATTTTATAAGTTGTCGTAATTTTCATTTGAATACATGAAAATAAATGAAAAATGAGTATAATAATACTGTTAAAAAAAGAAAATGGAGGAGATTATGGGGTATCGTATAGGATTCGACATTGGAAGTACAACAATCAAAGCGGTTGTTTTAGATGAAAATAACCAAATCTGTTATAAAAGTTATGAAAGACACAAGGCGCAAGTGCGTCAAAAAGCTTTAGATAAATTAGTAGAATTAAAGAAATATACAAAAGAACCATTTAAATTCGCAATCAGCGGATCAGGGGCTTTAGGATTATGTGAACAAAGAGAATTGCCTTTTGTTCAAGAAGTATTCGCAAGTGCTACTGGAGTTAGTAAATTATACCCGGAAACAGATTGTGCCATTGAGCTTGGTGGAGAAGACGCAAAAATTCTTTTCTTTCAAGGTAGTGTAGAACAAAGAATGAATTCAACTTGTGCCGGAGGTACAGGAGCTTTTATTGATCAAATGGCTACCTTATTGAATATGTCATTAGAAGAAATGAATGAAGCAAGCTTGAACTATCATCGTTTATACCCAATCGCATCTCGTTGTGGTGTGTTTGCGAAAACAGATATTCAACCATTGATCAATCAAGGTGTGGATAAATGTGATTTGTGTGCCAGTATTTTTCAAGCGGTTGTGGATCAAACTATTACTTCGCTAGCACAAGGAAGAAAAATTGAAGGGAATATCTTATTCTTGGGGGGACCATTATATTTCTTAAGTGGACTTAGAAAACGTTTTGTTGAGACTTTGAAATTAAGTGATGCACAAGTCAATTGTCCTGAAACAGCCATTAATTTTGTTGCTTTAGGAACTGCCATTTGCGCAGATCAAGAATATACATATGATGAATTGTATAAGGCTTTAGAAGATTTGGTGCATGCTCCTGCTAAATTAACAGAATCAAAGCCTTTGTTTGAAAGTGAAGAAGACTATCAAAAATTTATTGAACGTCATAAATCACATGATGCGAAGTATGCAAAGTTAAAGGATTATGCAGGCAAAGCCTATTTAGGAATCGATTCAGGTTCTACTACCACAAAACTAGTTTTACTCGATGAAAACGATGCGATTTTATATGATTCTTATACATCGAATAAAGGAAATCCGTTGGATGTAGTATTAGAAGATTTAAAGAAAATCTATGAAACAAATCCAAATATTAAAATGTATGGAGCTTATGCGACAGGATATGGCGAAGAATTGATGCGTCATGCTTTCCACTTGGATGGTGGAATCGTTGAAACAATGGCCCACTATACAGCTGCTCGATCTTTCAATCCAGATGTAGACTATATATTAGATATTGGTGGACAAGATATTAAGTGTTTTAAGATTCGTGAAGGACATATTGATGATATTGTATTGAATGAAGCTTGTTCAAGTGGATGTGGTTCCTTTATTGAAACATTCGCAAAATCACTTGGATATGATGCAGTGGAATTCGCTAAATTAGGATTAAAATCAAAACACCCTGTTGATCTAGGAACTCGTTGTACAGTATTTATGAATTCAGGGGTTAAACAAGCACAAAAGAATGGAGCTAGTATTGAAGATATTTCGGCTGGACTATGCAAATCCGTTGTAAAGAATGCGTTGTATAAAGTAATTCGTGCAAAAAATAAAGATGATATTGGAAAGCATATTGTTGTGCAGGGGGGAACTTTCCAAAATGATTCAGTGCTTCGTTGTTTTGAACAAGAACTTGGACTTGAAGTGATTCGACCAAGTATTGCCCCTTTAATGGGCGCTTATGGAGCGGCTTTATATGCCAAAAAATTACATCGTACTAAAAGTAATATTTTGAATTATGAACAACTCGTTAAATTTACGCATAAATCACAATCCGTTGCTTGCCAAGGTTGCAACAACCATTGTTCATTGACAATCAATACTTTCAATGATGGAACGCGCTTAGTTGCAGGTAACAAGTGTGATAAGATGGTGCATAATATTGAAACAAAGAAAGAAGAACTTCCGGACTTATACAAAATCAAAACGGATATGTTGAATGCACAAAAGAAAAAATTTAAACATGATAAAAAGATAGGTATGCCTTTAGTTTTAAATAACTATGACTTATTGCCTTTCTGGACACGTTTCTTTGATAGTTTGGGCTACGAAATTGTGTGGTCAACACCTAGTACTAAAGAAATGTATCATTCAGGACAACAAAGCATTCCTAGTGATACGGCATGTTTTCCTGCCAAAGTTGTGCATGGACATATTCAACAATTGATTGATAAAGGTGTGGATGTAATTTTCTATCCATGTATGACCTATAATGTAGATGAACATCAATCGGATAATCATTATAATTGTCCATTGGTTGCCTACTATCCAGAAGTGATTGCGGCTAATATGGATTTTGATAAGGCAAAAATTGTATATCCATTCATTAATTTTGATCATGATGCGACTTTTGCGAAGGCCATTCGTATGCATTTTGAAAAGGTGGATATTCATTTTAGTGAAAAAGATATTATTATTGCGAAAAATGCAGCCACAAATGAGTATGAAGCATTTCATGAACAATTAGTGAAGGAACATCGAAAAGCTGTAGCGTATGCACGCGAAAACAATCATCCAATTATTGTGCTTTGTGGACGCCCATATCATTTAGATCCACTGATTAATCATCAAATGAATCAGTTGTTGACACAACTTGGCTTTGTGGTTGTTAGTGAGGAAAGTGTCCCTCGTCAAAAGAATCATAAAGTGAATGTTTTAAATCAATGGACGTATCATGCAAGACTTTATCAAGCAGCACATTATGTGGTTGAGAATAAAGATATGAACTTGATTCAACTTGTAAGCTTTGGCTGCGGTATTGATGCCATTACAAGTGACGAGGTTCGAGATATATTAAAGGATGGAAATAAATTTTATACGCAAATCAAAATTGATGAAATCGATAATTTAGGTGCGGCAAAAATTCGTTTGCGTTCGTTGAAAGAGGCGATTGCCCAACAGAAAGGAGCATAAAATTGAGTTTAGAATATACATTATTTAATTCAGATATGAAGAAGGATTATACAATTTTAGTTCCTTCTATGCTTCCTATTCATTTTCGCTTATTGACACCTGTCTTCGCAAAAAGTGGATATAAATTAGAAGTTTTGACAAACGAAGGAGAACAAGTACGAGAAGAAGGCTTAGCCCATGTGCATAATGATACTTGTTATCCAGCATTGTTGGTTATTGGACAGATGATTGATGCATTAAAGAGTGGTAAATATGATATGGATCATGTAGCCTGTGCAATCACACAAACCGCAGGAGGATGTCGTGCCAGCAATTATCTTTCCTTATTAAGAAAAGCTTTGGCTATGGAAGGATGGCAACATATTCCTTGTTTATCTGCCAATGCGAATGGACTCGAAAAAGGCAGTAGCGTTGAATTTACAATGCCTTTGATTCTTCGTATTCTTTATGGAGCATTATATGGTGATGCTTTAATGTGGTTAAGTAATCAGGTAAAGCCTTATGAACTTGAAAAAGGAGCAACAGATAGAGCGGTAAATCAGTTTATAGATGAATTGATTCCAACATTTGAACGTGGTTCTTATAAACAATCCAAGCGTATTTATAAAAAGATGTTAGAAATGTTTAAAGCCATTCCACAAGATCGAACTCAAGATAAGATTCGTATTGGAATTGTTGGGGAAATCTATATGAAGTATTCTCCATTAGGAAATCAACACTTAGAAGATTATTTAATTGAAGAAGGCTTTGAACCAGTACTTTCTGGTGTTATGGATTTTGCGCTATATTGTGTAGAAAATTCAATCATTGATTATGAATATTATCATATGCACGAAAAAAATCACTATATATACAATATAGTAAAAGATGTGATTATGCGTATGCAGAAAACATTTAGAGATACAGTAAAAAAAGATGGTACATTTATTGCACCAGATGATTTTAGCGAAGTGATTGAGAATGGAAAACCCTTTATTGATCCTGGTGTGAAAATGGGTGAAGGTTGGCTTTTAACGAGTGAGGTTGTTTCATTAATTAAAAGTGGTGTTACCAATGTGATCAGTGCGCAGCCGTTTGGTTGTTTACCAAATCATATTGTTGCCAAAGGTATGGTTCGTAAAATTAAGGATGAATATCCTGAAGCAAATATTGTTGCGATTGATTATGATCCTAGTGCATCAAAAGTAAATCAGGAAAATCGTATTCGATTGATGTTGGCAAATGCCAAGTTAAGTGAAGAAATGAAGGCAAGTATATGATGGAATTTGTATATGCCTATGCCTACTTTGTTTTGTATGCCTTTTTAGGTTGGGTTTGTGAAGATTTATATTGTGGAATTCCCGCAAAGAAATTTATTAACCGAGGCTTCTTTTATGGTCCGTATTGCCCAATCTATGGAGTAGGTGCTTTACTAGTTTTATATCCTTTATTGTTTGTGAAAGATTATCCTATACTTGTGTTTGTTTTAGGTGTCATTATTACGAGTGCTTTGGAATATATTACAAGTTGGGTAATGGAAATTTTATTTAAAACAAGATGGTGGGATTATTCGGAAAGATTTATGAATATTAATGGGCGCGTATGTTTGTTGAATTCCACTTTATTTGGCATTATGTCTATTGTGGTGGTTTATATCATTCATCCTGTAATTCAAGATATCGTAATGGATATTCCTTTTACGGCATTGATGAGTTTTTTATCGGCTTTTACAATTGGATTTGGTATCGACTGTGTATTTACTGTACTTGCCTTACTTCGTCGCAAACAAGTATTCCAGAAAGTACAAGTTCAAATGGAAGCTTTCAAAAAGGATTTCGAAGCCGAAAGTCAATTGCGTGTTCAAGAAGCGCAAGAAGCTTTCCAAGAATGGATGTTGTCTCGTCCTGATTTATCTGAACGTATAGAAGAATTCCAAAATAGTTTGGATAACTTCTCTTTAGAAGCAAAAAAACATATTTCAAAAGCTTTCCCAGAACGTCGTATTTCTACAGAAATTCGTAATATTGTAGCGGATGGTAAATTAGCACTTGAAAGAAGACGATTAAATGCGAATAAGCAAGCTGAATATTGCGAATTAACAAATATGGTTATGATTCAGGATGAAAAGGGTAATGTGTTAGTTCAAAATAGCAAAAATCCAAATGGATATACATTGCCAACTGGTCATATTGAACTTGGTGAATCATTTGTACAATCAGCAATGCGTGATGTGAAAGAAAAAACTGGTTTAAATGTTGAACAGTTATGTTTGTGTGGAACAAAACAATTTATCTCGAGTGATAATTGCAGACATATTGTTTTCTTATATAAAACAAATGTGTTTAATGGAATTGAAAATGAAGAATCAAAGTGGATTCCACTGTCAAATATTCATGATTATAAGTTGATTTCAGGTTTAAATGATGTTCTAGAAGTGTTTGAAGGAACAAAATATAATGAGCTTTACTATAATGCTCAATATCAATTAAAAAAATATTAGACTTTGTGGTTTACAAGCAAAGTCTTTTTTTGTTATAATAGCTAAGCAGGTTTATGCCTGTTCTCTGCTTCGTAAGAAGCCAAAAAGACCAAAGGGAGGTGTACACATGAAAAAATATGAAATTATGTACATTGTGAATGCATCTTTAGATGATGCAGCGTTCAAAACAGTTTCAGATCGTTTACATGCAACAATCACTGAAAACGGTGGTTCAATTGACAAAGTAGATGACTGGGGTGTGAAAGAATTCGCTTACGAAATCGATCACATGAAAAAGGGACACTATGTAGTTATCAATGTAACTGCAAATAATGCAGGAGTTTTCGAATTCCAACGTTTGTCTCGTATCAGCAACAATGTAATTCGTGTTATGGTTGTTAAAACTGAAGGCGAAAAATAATCGAGGTTAAATAAATATGATTAATCGAGTAGTATTGGTTGGGCGTTTGACACGTGATCCTGAATTACGTAAAACGCAAAGTGGAACAAGTGTTTGCTCATTCACAATGGCAGTTGGTCGTCGTGTTTCAACACAAGGACAGCCAGATGCAGATTTTATTAACTGTGTTGCTTGGAATAAAACAGCTGATTTAATGACACAGTATTTACACAAAGGTTCATTGATTGGTTTAGAAGGACGTATTCAAACTCGTTCTTATGACAATCAACAAGGACAAAGGGTATATGTTACAGAGGTTGTCGCAGAAAGTGTTCAATTCTTAGAACCTAAAAATGCACAATCAGGTTATTCAGCTCCAAGCCAGGATTATGGAATGAATCAAGGTTTTGCTCAAAATACATATGCTGCTCCTGCACAGAATGGATATAATCAAAATCCATATTCAAATCCTGTGCAGAATACAAATAACGCATTTGATTCAACATTCAATGCAGATGATTCACTAGATATTGCTAGTGATGATCTACCATTCTAGAAAGGAAGGACTTACTTATGGCATTTAAAAAACAACGTATGGGTCGTAAAAAAGTTTGTTACTTCACTAAGAACAAAATTAAGGAAATCGACTACAAAGACGTAGAATTATTAAAACGTTTCATCAACGCTAACGGAAAAATCATTCCTAGACGTGTGACTGGAACTCGTGCAAAATACCAAAGAATGTTAGCAACAGCTATTAAACGTGCTCGTCAAATGGCTTTGTTACCTTACGTGGTTGACTAATTAGACTTCATATATTGAAGTCTTTTTTTTTATTTTATATAATAGTCGTATGATAAAAACAAAACAAATTACTAAAGGCGCGATGGTTTGCGCTATTTATGGAGCTTTATTATTTTTAAATCAACAGAGTGCATTGATGATTGAATCCAGCGCTTCTTGGATTTTTGCATTTCCTGTACTTATTTATACAGCCATGAATGGTGTTAAAATGGGCGCATTGGTTACCATATGCATGGGTTTGATGACGATGTTTTTTGGTGGCTTTACAACCTGGTTTTATAGTTGGACCTCATTATTAATTGGATTTATATATGGGGTGGGCGTGTTTAAACATGCTAAGAATATGACTAATTTTATTATTTGTTTTATTCTTTCTATTATAGCCAATTTATGCATTATTCTATTGTGGAGTACTTTGTTTGGCATTGATTTCTATGAGGATTTCCGCTTGATTTCACAATATATTCCTTTCATAAGCTTAAAAGTATTTACATACTTGATGATAGGATTACTAGGTCTATTACAGGCATTATGTATTCATTTAGTAGCATTAATGGTGTGTTTACGTATGCATATGGACATTATTCCGCCGCAACCATTATCTAAGGTACAAAGTCCAAGATGGATAGGCATCGGTTCTGTTGTGGTGTGGATTGCGTTCTTTTTTGTTCAAAATGTGATAGAATGTCCAACGGGGATCGTTGATTTAGCACAAGTTATTTTCTTTGTGGATTGTACCTTGTTATTATATTTTGGAGTTGTTTATTTTATGAGTTTATGTGTCAAATACCAAAAGAAGAAATGGTCATTTCTTTCTATTTTTGGTGCGTTTGTGCCTGGACTTAATTTATTGTGGATGTTTATGGGAGAGTTGGACTGTCTTTTACAGTTACGAAAAGAATAGAGGTTTTCTATATGAAACAGTTTGAAAAGTGGCGTAGTCTATGCATTACAGGTCTAGCTTTGGGCCTTATACTATCAATCCTGTTGTTTTTAAAGAAAGAATATATATATATGATTGCCGCTTTGATTGTATGGATTGTTTTTATCTGTGCTTTCTTTGGCTTTTGGAAATCTTTAAAAGAACATGGAATGAAGACGGAAGTAGATATTTCAAGAGTTTTAGGTAAAGATGCCAAAGATGCTTTGAATTTTGGTGATGTGGGTATCTTAACTTATAACGAAGAATACATTGTAACTTGGGCTTCACCTTTCTTTAAAGAGAAGGGTATTACGTTGACTAATAGTAAATTAACCAGCTGGATCAGTAATATTCGTACTTTGTTTGATGACGATGTGGATATGGTTATTGGAAAATCGGAAGGTCGAATTTACGAAATCACGAGAAAAAGAGATGCTCAAATTTTATATGTGAAAGATATTACAGATTACTATAATATGCGTCAGCAGTATTTGGACAATGAAATAGTGATTGGGTTGTTGCAGTTAGATAACTATATGGAATATCAGTCTTATGAAAATGAAGAAATCATGGCCCAAATCAATACACATTTAAGAGCTGCTTTAGTAACGTGGGCTAAAGATAATAAGATGTTTGTTAGACGTTTACGTTCAGATCGTTTTTTGGTGATTTTGAATAAAGAAATCTTAACGGAAGTACGGAAGCAGAATTTTACTATTTTACAACTTATTAAGGATGAGGCAAATAAATTAGATGTTTCAATTACGTTAAGTATGGCTTTTGCGTATGGATCAAATGATTTTACGGTACTCGATGATATGGTCAATGAATTGATTGAACTTGCACAAAGTCGTGGTGGAGATCAGGCGGCTATTCGTTCAAGTGGAGGAACGGTTCAATTTGTGGGTGGAAACTCAGAAACAAGTTCAACACGTTCTAAAGTTCGTGTACGCATTATGGCACAATCTATTCAAGAAGTTATTATGGAATCGAATCGTGTCTATATTGCAGGGCATGTTATGAGTGATTTTGATTGCATGGGAGCGTGTCTTGCCTTATCTAGCTGGGTACATGCGTTAGGCAAGGAAGTCTATATTGTTTTAAAGGATGTTCCTAGGGATGAGCAGCTTCAAGAAATGATGAATTCATTTGTTACTGTCATTCAAGAAAGACATACTTTGATTACTCCAGATGAGGCGATGGATTCTATAGATTATAATAAAGATTTATTGATTATGGCTGATCATGGTATTCCTGCAATATCAAGTGTCAAAGAATTTGTGGATCAATGCAATCGTATCCTTGTGATTGATCATCATAGACGTAGTGATGCGTTTGTTAAGAATACTTTGTTGACATATGTTGAAAGCAGTGCAAGTTCAGCGTGTGAATTAATTGTTGAATTGCTTCAAAATATTCCAAATCATATTCCTATTTATGAAATGGAAGCGACGATTATGTATTTGGGTATTTTAGTGGATACAAATCGTTTTAAAATGCATACGGATGCCCGTACGTTTGAAGCAGCAGCTGCCTTACAAAATTGGGGAGCTAATACAAGTCGTGCTGAAAAAGCTTTGTGTGAAGACTATTTGTATTTCTCTATGAAGAATGCATTGATTCAGCAGGCAAAACCTTACTACAATCATTTTATGATTGCAGCGATTGATGATGAAACATTAGATAAGACGATGATGGCTCAGGTTTCACAAGCTTTATTATTGATTAAAGGCTGTGTTGCTAGTTTTACCATCGCAAAGGTAAAGACAAATCCGAATGCCGTTGCGGTAAGTGCTCGTAGTGATGGGTCTTATAATGTTCAAAAAATTATGGAAAAGTTAAATGGTGGTGGCCACTTTAGTGCGGCTGCTGTCGAAAGAGAAGGTGTATCCGTGCAACAGATGAAGGATATGATCTTAAATTGTATAGAGGAGGAACTTAAAAATGAAGGTAATATTGCTTAAAGATATTCGTAAATTAGGAAAGAAAGATGATGTAGTTGAGGTAAGTGATGGCTACGCAAGAAATTTCTTATTTAAGAATAAATCGGCGATTGCGTATACAAAGGGTTCTGCCAAAGTTTTAGATAAACAAATGGAAGAAAGAGCTGAACATGAGGCTGAGTTAAAAAAAGAAGCTGAAGCTTTGAGCGAAACTTTAAAGGGTATTACTTTAGAGTTTACTTTGAGTACAGGTAAAAATGGAGCTACTTTTGGTTCTGTTTCTAGTAAACAAATTGTGGAAGCTTTATCTAAAAAAGGGATTCGTGTAGATAAAAGAAAACTTCAATTGGAACAATCTATCGCATCTTTAGGTGTGACTCGTGTTCCTGTGGATTTATATCGTGGACAAGTGATTGGTGAAATTGTTGTTCATGTAAGTGAAAAGGCATAATATGTCGCGTGAAATGCCTAACGCAGTTTCCTTAGAACAATCAGTGCTTGGCTCTTTGATGGTATATCCTAAAGTCATTCAAGATTGTCAGGAACTTGATCTACATGCAGAAGAATTTTATTTGCCTTCTCATCAGCAGATTTATCAGGCTATCTGTACAATTCATGAAAATGGTCAGCCTATTGATATGAATACGGTGGTCAATCGTTTACAGGAAACAGATCAGTTAGAGTCTAGTCAAGGAGCCGATTATATTATTCGTTTGGCAGACTCAGCTATTTCGAGTGCAACATCAAGATCTTATATTGAAACGATCAAAAACAAGGCACAGCTAAGAAGGTTGATTTATGTTGCGGATAAAATTAGTGAAGAAGGCTATTCATCTGGCGAAGATATTGATACAGTTTTAGATGATGCGGAACGTTTAGTTATGGATGTAACTAGACATCGTAGGGGAAGCGAATTTGAATCAAGTGAAGAAATCGTTACTCGTGTCATTAATGAATTAAAAGAGCTTCGTACGATGAAAGGTGTAACTGGAATTGAAACGGGTTATGTCTTATTGGATCGTATGACGAATGGTTTTCAGCGAGGCGATTTAATTATTCTTGCAGCTCGTCCTGCCATGGGAAAGAGTGCCTTGGCTTTAAATTTTGCAGCTCAAGTTGCGAAACGTAATGAAGGAGCTGTTGCGATATTTTCACTGGAAATGCCTAGTGATTCGATGATGAAGCGTTTAATGAGTTCGGAATCTCAGGTATATTCGGATAAGCTTCGTAGTGGTAAATTGACAAATGAAGAAATGTCTCGTTTATATGAGGCAGGTTCACATTTGAGTGAAAGAAAGATTTATATTGATGACACAAGTAGTATCAAGGTATCTCAGATTTTCTCGAAGTGTCGTAAATTAAAGAGTGAAAATGGCTCTATTTCTTTAGTTGTAATTGACTACTTGCAGCTGATTACGGGAACACGCGCAGATTCTCGTCAACAAGAGGTTAGTGATATTTCGCGTAATTTAAAAATTTTGGCAAAAGAAATGGAATGTCCAGTTATTGCGCTTTCTCAGCTTTCTCGTAAGGTTGAAGAAAGAACGGATCATGAACCACAATTGTCCGATTTACGTGAGTCTGGATCAATCGAGCAGGATGCCGATATCGTAATGTTTCTATATCGTAGTAATTATTATGATAAAGATAAGGAATCACAAGAAGAAACAGAAGTTGTTGATTTATCTTTGGCAAAACATCGTAATGGTGGTATTGGAAAGATTCAATTGGCTTTTGAAAAGAATATATCTCGTTTTACAAATTTAGAAGCCTCTGGAGATGATATTTATGCGCATTGATTTATTGTGTAGTGGCTCAAAAGGCAACAGTTGTTTGATTCGTCATGACGATACGCAATTGTTGATTGATTGTGGTTCAACAAAAAAGTATTTGATGGAAAGCTTTAAAAAGGTTGGAGCTTGTGTTGATGATACAAATGGTGTCTTGATTAGTCATGCTCATTCGGATCATGTTTCGCAGTTAAAGCATTTTAAACATTTGGATGTGTATTCTTATTGTGATTTAAAGGATGCGTTAGATAAACATGATGTAGTACCGAATCAAAAGTTGATTATCAAAGATTTGAGTATTCAATTTTTAGGCTTGTCGCATGATTCCCCACATACCATTGGGTTTGTGGTAGAGTCGGATAAAGAAAAGCTTGTGTATGTAACAGATACAGGTTATGTGCCAAATCAAATCAAGCCATATGTTGCGAATGCAGACCATTATATCTTTGAAAGTAATCATGATGTGGATCGTTTGATGCATACAAAGCGTCCGATGTTTTTAAAACAGCGTATTCTGAGTGATAATGGGCATTTGAATAATGAAGATTCAAGTTTAAATTTAACTTCTTTGATCAATGCGAAGACAAAAAATATTGTTCTTGCTCATTTGAGTGAAGAGGCAAATACGCAAGATCTAGCATTGGACACATTTTCGAATGTACTATTGCGAAAGGACTTACATCCTTCTGGAATTGATGTAAGAGCGGCAAAGCAGTTTGAAATTTTGACAATTGATTAGAATTGTTTAATGATAAAAAGCAGAATATTCATATAATATAACACTGGAAGTTTTGGAGGATTCCATTTCTTTCAGTGTTTTCTATTATGGACAAGGATGGTATAATTATGGCTATAAAGGTAGGTAATTTAAATGTTAAAAGTTATTGATCATCCGTTGATTAAGCATAAATTAACAGTTATGCGAAAAAAAGAAACGGGAACGAAAGATTTTCGTCAAAACTTAGATGAAATTGGAGGATTAATGGTTTATGAAATCACTCGTGATTTGCCTTTGAAACCAATTGAAATCGAAACACCAATTTGTCAGTACACAGGTTATGAATTGGCTAAAAAAGTCGTGATTGTGCCAATTTTACGTGCTGGACTAGGTATGGTAAATGGAATTCAGGATTTGATTCCAACCGCAAAGATTGCGCATGTTGGTATGTATCGTGATGAAGAAACGTTAGAGCCACATACTTATTTTGAAAAATATCCAAAGAACTTAGAAGATGCAATCACGATTGTAGTAGATCCTATGTTGGCAACTGGTGGATCTAGTGTAGCAGCAATCGATATGGTTAAGAAACAGGGAGCTACAAATGTGAAGTTGGTTTGTTTAGTTGGTGCACCTGAAGGTGTTAAAACAGTTGAAGAAGCACATCCAGATGTAGATATTTACTTAGCTTCATTAGATGACCATTTAAATGAACATGGATATATTGTTCCTGGTTTAGGAGATGCGGGAGATCGTATTTTCGGTACGAAGTAATTGATGAAACCTTACGCTTTTTCGGGAATGTTATGCACAAGCATGCTCATATTTGGCCTTATTGGTTATAATATTGATGGCTGGTTACATACTACGCCGCTATTTGTGATTGTAGGTTTAATGTACAGTATTATTGGAAGTATTATTTTATTGATAAAAAAATCGAGGTAGAACAATGCAGCAAATGAATAAAAAAATAGTAAAGTATACTTTGATATTTAGTTTGTTTTGCTCTTTGGTTTGTGCAATGATTTTTCATTCTCAAATGATTCAAGTATTTATAGCGGTTTGGATTGGGTGTCTGACTGGTTTAGCTGGATATCGTAAAATTGTTCAAATGGCTTTAAATATCCCAACAGATGAAGTAGCTGGAAAAAAGATAGGTACACAAGAATATATGAAGAGATATCTTATGTATGGTCTAGTTCTGGTCATTTGTCAATTAATGGAGTTTCCGATTTTGGCAGTTCTTGTTGGGCTTATGTGCAATAAAGGAGCAATCCTGTTATATGCACTAAAAGAAAAGGAGGATTTCCATGAGTGATGTAAGTGCAATTATCATTCACATTGGAAAGTTCTCTTTACAGATTCAGCAATCTATTCTTGTATGGCTTGGAATTTGTGTTTTCTTTGCGTTCTTCTTCTACTTTGCGGGGAAGAAAATTGAAAAACAAGATCCTTCAAAAGCTAGTAAAGGGATTGTGTATATTTGTGAGGAGATCTACAACTTAGTACTTTACATAATTAAAGATAACTTAAGGGAAACAACAAAGAAGTATGTTCCATTGTTTGGTACTTTGACTGTGATGATGATTGTAAGTAACTTAATTGGTTTGATTGGACTTCAAAATCCAACGAGCAATGTAAGTTTTAATGCGACATTGGCTGTCACTATGTGGTTGATGATCCAAGGTAATGGTATTAAAAAAGGTGGATTATTAGCGCGAATGAAAGAGTTGACAGAGCCGATGTTCTTGTTGACACCATTAAATGTCATAGGTGAGTTGGCGTTGCCTATCTCATTAACGATGCGTTTATTTGGTAATATTTTGGCAGGATATATCATTTCTATGTTGGTGTATACATTAATTAAAATGTTGATGCCAGTCGGATTATTGGGTTTATTAGTAACACCATTTTTACATATGTATTTTGATATATTCTCAGGTGTAATTCAAACGTATATCTTCTTTACACTAAGCTCGTTCTTCTTAGGACAGCAAGTGGCTATTCAAGAAGATTAATAAATAGGAGGAAAATAAAATGTTTAATGAATTTTTCGTACGTGGTATGGCTTGCTTAGGTGCAGGTATTGCGATGATCGCTGGTTTAGGTCCTGGTATTGGTCAGGGTATTGCAGCTAGTAAAGGTGCAGAAAGTGTTGGTCGTAACCCAGATGCAGCAAGTAAAATTCAATCAATCATGGTATTAGGTATCGCCTTAGCCGAAACAACAGGTATCTATGCTTTGATCATTGCGATTTTATTGATTTTCATCAAAGGTTAATGATTGGGAGAATCGGTAATGATTGACTTTAATATTGACAATTATTTGCGAATTTCATTGACCGATGTTGTTTTAGTTTGTATTTCTACTTTTTTGATTGTAATGTTTGCCAAAAAATTCTTTTGGGAAAAATTACTAACATTAATTCAAAAACGACAAGATTTAATTCAAGAAAATATCGATTCTTCAGTAGCTATTAAAAAGCAGGCTGAAGATGTTAAAGATCAGTATGATGAAAAATTGCGTAATGTATCGCAAGAAGCTCATACCATTCTTGTTTCAGCTAGAGCACATGCGGATCAAGAAAAACAGCAGATTATAAAAGAAGCAAATGACGAAGCTTTGCGTATTAAGAAAAACGCAAATGAAGATATCGAACGTCAGAAGCGTGACGCTCAAAAAGAAATGAAAAAAGCAATTAGCGATGTTGCTTTAAGTGCAGCGAGTCAGTTGATCAAAAAAGAAATGGATGAAGAAACACAGAAGCAATTTGTGGAAGATTTTATTGAACAGGCAGGCGATAAACAATGGTAGATTATACGCCTTATGCCCAGGCTCTATTTGAATTAGCACAAGATCCAAAGCAAGAAATGGATTGGATGTCAGAGCTAAAACAAGTAGCGCAAGTGATTACTTCAGTGTCTGAATTGTCTAAAATTCTTGCACATCCAAGTATTCCTCGAGTAAAGAAAAAAGAAATCATCCAAACAGCTTTCGAATCCGAATTAGATACAACTGTATTTCGTTTCTTGCTTGTGTTAAATGAGCATAATGAACTTTCTCATCTTGATAAAATCAGTGATGCCTATGAAGAGTGTTATCGAAAGAAACATAGAATTGAAATCGTCAAAGTGACGAGTGCATCTAAACTAGATGAAGATCAATTATCAAGATTGAAAGAAATGTTAGAGAAAAAAATGAATAAGACACTTGAACTAGAGGTGCAAGTGGATCCATCTTTGATTGCAGGTATTAAAGTACAGGCAAATGATTTGGTGATGGATAATACGGTCGTTGCGAAGATTGACGCAATGAAGGAAGCAATTAATAGATAAGCAGGTGATATGATGAGTTTAAATCCAGCAGAGATTTCAAAATTAATCAAAGCTCAGATTCAAAGTATCGACCAGGATCTTGAAATGAATGAAAGTGGTACTATCCTAACAGTAGGCGATGGTATCGCAACGGTATATGGATTGAAAAATGCCATGATGAGTGAATTGTTGTTATTCCCTCACGATGTATATGGTATGGTCATGAACTTAGAAGACGAACAAGTAGGTGTCGTATTACTAGGTGATAATTCAGATATCAAAGAAGGTGACGTTGTAAAACGTACAGGTCACATCATTGAAGTTCCAGTTGGTGATAGTTTGATGGGTCGTGTTGTCAATGCATTAGGACAACCGATTGATGGTTTAGGTGAAATCAAAACAGATAGAACACGTCCAGTAGAACGTGTTGCCCCAGGTGTAATGACAAGAAAGAGTGTATCTGTTCCATTACAAACGGGTTTAAAAATTATTGACTCTATGATTCCAATTGGTCGTGGTCAGCGTGAGTTGATCATTGGGGATCGTCAAACAGGTAAAACAGCAATCGCAATCGATACGATTTTGAATCAAAAAGGTCAAAATGTAAAATGTATTTATGTTGCGATTGGTCAAAAGGCAAGTACTGTAGCTCAAATTGTTGAAAAATTAAAACAACACGGAGCTATGGAATATACAACAATTGTAGCGGCAACTGCATCTGAAGCAGCACCATTACAATATATTGCACCTTATGCAGGTTGTGCAATGGGTGAAGAATGGATGGAAAACGGAGAAGACGTATTAATTGTTTATGATGACTTATCGAAACATGCCGTAGCTTACCGTACACTGTCTTTACTTCTTCGTCGTCCTCCTGGACGTGAAGCGTATCCTGGAGATGTATTCTACTTACATTCACGTTTATTAGAGCGTGCTGCTCGTTTAAATGAGAATTATGGTGGTGGATCATTAACAGCTTTACCAATTATTGAAACACAGGCCGGAGATATTTCTGCCTATATTCCTACAAACGTAATTTCAATTACGGATGGACAGATCTTCTTGAAAACAGATATGTTTAATGAAGGTGTTCGTCCAAGTGTAGATAGTGGTTTAAGTGTAAGTCGTGTAGGTAGTGCTGCACAGACAAAAGCTATGAAACAGGTTTCTGGTTCATTAAAGCTTGAACTAGCTCAATATCGTGAAATGGAATCTTTTGCGAAGTTTGGTTCAGATTTGGATGCGAGTACAAAAGACGTATTGGATCATGGTGCAAGATTAACTCAATTATTGATTCAAAAACAATATTCACCATTAACAGTGCCTGAACAAGTATTATCTTTGTATGCTGCAAAAAATAGATATTTAAAACCTGTTGAAGTAGATCAAGTTGGTGAATTTGAACAAGGAATGTTGGAGTATGTACATCGTGAATATCCTTATGTTCTAGATCAAATTGAAATGAAAAAGGCAATTGACGATGAATTAGAAGCGGATATCAAGAAGGCTTTGGATGCATACGCAAAACAATATGCACTAGAAAAGGGTGCGCAACATGGCACAGAGTAGACAGGCTATTCAGGCTCGAATCAGTTCCGTTAGTTCAACTAAAAAAATCACAAAAGCAATGCAGCTGATTGCTTCAAGTAAATTAACTAGACAAAGACAAATTATGGAAGAAAACCGTAGTTATGCACAAGGTCTTCAAGAACTATTCACAATGGTACTTCGTAGTGCTGGAAATGATTCAATGTATTTGAATGAGAATCAAGGAAAGCCAAGCTTTATCTTTGTGATCACAAGTGATATGGGACTTTGTGGTGGCTATAATGCCAATGTATATCGTATGATACAGGATGAGTTTTCTGACAAGGATCATGTAGTTATGATAGGGATTCGTGGTTCTGCATGGATTTCAAAAAGAAACTACAACGTTAAAAATGTATTAAGTGATCTTGACGAGGATGATGTATATAATGCTTTATCGAAATGTATGCAGGATGCATTAGACTTGTTTGAAAAGAAAGAAATTTCAAAAATTCAAATTTTATATACGCACTATAAAAACACATTGACATTTGTTCCTACTTTAGAAACAGTTTTACCTGTATCTAAACCTCAGGAAGAAAAGAAGTCAGGTATGCATGCGGACATGATTTTTGAACCGGATAAGGAAACAATGTTACAAAACATGATTCCTATGGTTACAAAATCAATCCTTTATTCTCGTTATCTAGAGAGTAAAACAAGTGAACAGGCTTCTCGAAGAATGGCAATGGAGAGTGCAACTGACAATGCAGAAGAATTGCAGAATAACCTTGAACTTGCCTATAACCGTGTACGTCAAGGTGCTATCACGCAAGAAATTACTGAAATTGTCGGTGGTGCAAATGCACTTTCATAAAGGAGGGTAAACATGAGTCAAAATATTGGAAAAGTCGTTGAGATCATTGGTCCGGTTGTGGATATTCAATTTTCACAGAATAATTTACCAGATTTATTAACGGCAATTGAAATTGAACGCCCAAATGAAGAGAATCTAATTGTAGAAGTCGAACAAGATATCGGTGCTGATCGAGTACGTTGTATTGCGATGGGAAGTACGGATGGTTTGGTTCGTGGTATGGATGCCATTGATACAGGAAAACCAATTCAAGCTCCTGTTGGAGAAAATGTATTGGGTCGTATGTTTAATGTTTTGGGTAAACCAATTGATGGTTTAGGTGATGTAGATGCGCAAACTATGCCAATTCATAGAAAAGCACCTGCATTTGATGAACAAAGTACAACAAGCGAACCATTGGAAACAGGTATTAAAGTTATTGACTTACTATGTCCTTACGCAAAGGGTGGTAAGATTGGATTGTTCGGTGGTGCCGGAGTAGGTAAAACCGTATTGATTCAGGAGTTGATCCACAATATTGCCAAAGAACATGGTGGTAAATCCGTTGTAGTAGGCGTTGGAGAAAGAACTCGTGAAGGAAATGATATGTATCACGAGATGAAAGACAGCGGCGTATTAGATAAAACCGTATTGGTTTATGGACAGATGAATGAAAGTCCAGGAGCTAGAATGCGTGTTGGATTAACAGGTCTAACAATGGCAGAATATTTCCGTGATGTAGAACACCAGGATGTATTATTATTTATTGATAATATCTTCCGTTTTACACAGGCAGGATCTGAAGTTAGTGCCTTATTAGGACGTGTTCCTAGTGCCGTTGGATATCAACCTACATTAGCTACAGAAATGGGACAGTTGCAAGAAAGAATCACATCAACAAAAGATGGTTCAATCACTTCTGTACAGGCTATTTATGTGCCTGCGGATGACTTGACTGACCCAGCTCCAGCAACAACATTCTCTCACTTGGATGCCAAAACGGTATTAGACCGTGATATTGCGGCATTAGGTATTTATCCAGCCGTAGATCCACTTGAATCTAGTTCGCGTATTTTGGATCCACTTGTAGTTGGTGAAAAGCACTATAAAGTAGCTCGTGGAGTTCAAAATATTCTACAGAGATATAAAGATTTACAGGATATCATTGTCATCTTAGGTATGGATGAATTAAGCGAAGAAGATAAGAAAGTTGTTAACCGTGCACGTCGTGTTCGTAACTTCTTGTCTCAACCATTTAACGTTGCCGAAGTATTCTCTGGTATTCCTGGAAAATATGTACCTTTGGAAGATACAATTCGTAGTTTCGAACGCTTATTAGCAGGTGAATTTGATGATCTTCCAGAACAAGCATTCATGTTTGTTGGAACAATTGAAGAAGCACAGGAAAAAGCTAAAAAAATGGCTGGTGAATAGTCATGATTGCTTTTAAAGTAGTAACACCAAAAGGCGAATATTTAAAGCAGGAAGTCAAGAGCATCCATGTAAAGACGGTGGTTGGAGAAACTACAATTTTACCAAATCACATGCCTATCTTTGCTTCTTTGGTACCTTGTAAGCTTGTTTTGAAAAACGAAAATGATGAAGAAGAAATCTTTGCGATTTCTGGCGGCTTTTTACAATTCAACAAAAATGAAGGCATGATTCTAGCTGATGCGATCGAAGGAAAAAAAGATATCGATCTTGAGCGTGCAAAAAAATCAATGGAACGTGCTAAAGCGCGTTTAGAGAAAAAAGATTCAAATACAAATCTAAAAAGAGCTCAGTTATCATTGGAAAGAGCAATTAATAGAATTCATGTATATGGCGAGTAATTCTCGCCATTTTCTTTTGTTAAATTTTAGCAAACTTATTGCATCAGTGCTAAAAGTGAGTATAATAGTAATTAGCAATTAGAAGCGCTAAGTGCTAAAAGGAGGATGAATTATGTTACAACCTTTACATGATTATGTTTTATTAAAGAAAGAGAAAGAAGAAAAAACTACCGCAAGTGGAATTATTTTGACAAGTGGTAAAGAAAAGTCAAAACTTGCAGTTGTCGCAAGTATTGGTGCAGATGTTAAAGATGCTGGATATGCTTGTGGAGATAAAGTTTTATATAAAGAATATTCAGGAACTACAATGAAAATCGATGACGAAGAATTCATTGTTATCAAAGATGAAGATATCATTGCAGTAAGTAAGTAGGAGGTAATGAATTATGGCTAAAGAAGTACGTTTTTCAAAAGATGCTCGTGAATCAATGTTAAGAGGTGTCAACACATTAGCAAATGCAGTTCGTGTTACTTTAGGTCCTAAAGGACGTAATGTTGTTCTTGAAAAGGAATATGGATCACCATTAATCACAAATGATGGTGTAAGTATTGCCAAAGAAATTGAATTGGAAGATAAGTTTGAAAATATGGGTGCTAAATTGGTATATGAAGTTGCCAATAAGACAAATGATACAGCCGGTGATGGTACAACAACAGCTACAATTTTAGCTCAAAGTATGATTGAAAATGGTTTGCGCCAAGTCGATCGAGGAGCCAATCCAGTGTTGATGCGTGAAGGTATTGAAAAAGCAGCTAAGGCTGTGAGTGAATATATCTTGTCCGTGTCTAAGAAAGTAGAAAGTAGTAAAGATATTGCCAATGTAGCGACAATTTCATCAGGATCTGAAGAAATTGGTAAGATCATTGCGGATGCGATGGAGAAAGTTGGTCGTGATGGTGTCATTTCAACAGATGATTCAAAAGGATTTGAAACAGAACTTGAAATCAGTGAAGGTATGCAGTATGACAAGGGCTATGTTTCTCCATATATGGTCAGTGATCGTGAGAAGATGGAAGCTACAATGGAAAATGCTTATGTCATGGTAACAGACCAAAAGATCACAAACATTCAAGAAATCTTACCTTTACTTGAACAATTGGTTCAGGCAAATCGTGCACTATTGATCATTGCTGAAGATTTAGAAAATGAAGTGGTTTCTACTTTGGCATTAAATAAACTTCGTGGAACATTCAATGTAGTCGCAACGAAAGCTCCAGGCTTTGGTGATAACCAAAAAGAAATGTTGCAGGATATTGCGATTATGACAGGTGCTAAATTCTATTCAAAAGATTTGAATATGGAATTGAAAGATATGCAGTTGTCAGATTTAGGTACAGTTAAGAAGATTGTTGTCACAAAAGATAATACGACAATGATTGGTGGAGCTGGAAGTAAAGAAGAAGTGGCTGCTCGTGTAGCTGAAATTGAAGCACAAATGGAGAACACTACTAGTGATTATGATAAGAAACGTATGGCAGAGCGTTTAGGTAAATTATCAAATGGTGTTGCGATCATTAAAGTGGGTGCTGCCACTGAAAGTGAATTGAAAGAAAAGAAACTTCGTATTGAAGATGCATTGAACTCAACTCGTGCTGCTGTTAGTGAAGGTATTGTCGTAGGTGGTGGAGCTTGTTTAGTAAAGGCTTATGTAGCTTTGAAAGATGAAGTAAAGTCAGATGTAGTTGATGTACAAAAAGGTATTAAAGTAGTATTTGATGCATTGTTGGCTCCAATTGCACAGATTGCTGATAATGCTGGATATAACAGTGAAGAGATTGTTGAAAGACAAAAAGAAGCTGATGAAAATGTAGGATTTGATGCGAAGAATGGTAAATGGGTCGATATGATTGAATCTGGTATCATTGATCCAACAAAAGTCACTCGTAATGCATTGATGAATGCTTCTAGTATTTCAGCCTTGTTCTTAACAACAGAGGCTGGAGTCGCAAAAATTGATAAGGACGAACCAGCTCCTGCAATGCCTCAGGGAATGTATTAATAGTTGAATGAATAGCTAAGGTTTTATAACTTTGGCTATTTTTTTTTGTGCTAAGAAAACGGGTGTAAGAAATGTAAAATGTAAATTTAATGTAAAATTAATTGTAATAAAATGTAAAAAAATACTTGAAAACGTTTTCTGCTTGCGTTATTATATCTGTACAACTCGAGGGAGGTATAGATTATGAAAGGTAAATTATTAAAGGCTTAACTAGCAATTTGGTGACATTGTTATAATTCTGGTTTTTATCATTTATACG
>NZ_QSPK01000032.1 GCF_003436425.1 Eubacterium sp. TM05-53 | reverse complement strand
TAAATAGACATCATTAATGTCGAATATATTAACATGTCACCAATGTATCTGTTAAGCCTTTAAATTTCTGTTAAAACCTTAAGAAAACTTAAGGAAATCTTAAGAAAAACATAATACAATATTTCTGAGGTGAATTTGTTATGAAGAAAAAACTTGGAAATATATTGATTTTTGTGCTGATTATTGGACTCACGATTGGATATGGAATTTATAAAGATAGTCAATCTACAGTTACTGTCAATAAAATTTATACGATGGAGTTTCAAGAACAAGCATTATCGGATTTAGAACATGAAAAAGGAAATGGAAACTATACACTGCAAAATATATTTATGAAATACAATCCTTTTTCAACCAATACACAATCGATGTATGTTTATTTTAATACATCCAAAGTGGCTAAAATTACATATACAGTGAGTTGCAACGATTATGCAGATTTTACAGCTACAGCGAATCAGGCTAAAGAATATCAAAAGGAACATGAGTTTCAATTGATTGGTTTGATTCCAAATTGTACAAATACCATCACAATTACAGCTATCTATAAGGATGGCACAAGTCAAAGTGTAAGTACAAATTATACAATGGGATCTCTTTTAGGTGATGAAGATATACAACTTAAACAAGTATCTGGTTCTAAACAAGATTTAGGCAATGGTTTATATACACTATTAGGAAATGATGCGGATGATCAAGACTTTGTCTATATGTATGATACAAATGGCGTTTTGCGTGGGGAAATTCCAATTATTGGATATCGTTCTCATCGTATGTTGATGCAAAATCAAATCTTATATATGAGTGTATCTACACATAGAATGGCTGCCATCAATCATTTGGGTATGATTGAACACATTTATAATTTGGGTAATTATATAGTTCATCACGATTATCAATTTGATCAGGATGGAAATTTGATTTTATTAGCTACAAATGAAGAAAAGAATAGTGTAGAAGATTGTATTATTAAATTAGATGTAGATAGCGAAGAAGTAAGTGAAGTATTAGATCTAGAAGATTTGTTTAAAAGCTACAAAGAGAGTACGGATCATAAAGAAGGTTCAAAATGGGATTGGATGCATATCAATACACTTCAATATCTAAATGATGATAGTGTCATTCTTTCTTCTCGAGAAACAAGTTCAATCATTAAAATCAATGATGTAAGCACAAATCCAAGCATTGGCTATATCATAGGCAATGAAGATTTCTGGAAAGATACAGACTATACAAAGTATTTATATACAAAAGATGGCGATTTCTTAACAAGTGGAGGACAACATACCGTAACATATATGGAAGATGATGCATTAGAATCTGGTCAATATTATCTATACATGTTTGATAATAATTTTGGATATTCTAAGACAAGAAAAGATTATGATTGGACTGTCAATGATGGAATTCAAACAAGTATTACAGAAGGCACGACATCCTATTACTATCAATATTTAGTGGATGAAAACGAAGGAACATATACATTGGCCAATTCGTTTGAAGTTCCATTTAGTGCCTATGTATCGAGTGCACAAAATCTAGGTGATCATATTGTCGTAGATTCAGGAATTGCAGGACTATTATCCATTTACGATACGGATGGAAATCTTGAACAACAGTTCAGTATAAAGAAAAATGATCGTTTTATTTATCGAATTTATTATTATGATTATAAAGGATATTATTTTAGTTAGAGAGTAATTCTCTAACTTTTTTTAAGCAAATTTTAAGTGTTGTTTAGTATGTTTATGGTATGACATATAAAGAATTTTATGAATCTGACTATGATACGTTTAAAAATGTTTTGGATAAGGTTTTAAATACAATTCATTCGAGTGCATTAGCTTGTATACAATATACAACTTCTAGAATTAAGTCACCAGAAAGTGTTATGAAAAAGATAGGTAATGAATATTCTTTACTTCATGATATTATTGGCGCTCGCATCATTTGCTCGTTTGTGGATGAAATCTATGAAGTAAAGGATTGGATTCATTCATGTTTTAAAGTGGTGGAAGTAAGAGACTATTTAAGACATCCTAAACCAAGCGGATATCGCAGTCTGCATGTGATCGTGAAAGTGGATGGATGTTTAGTAGAAATTCAAGTGCGAACAATTGCACTTGATTTTTGGGCGAATTTAGAACATCAAATTCATTATAAGAAAGATATCGAAGATGAAGAATTGATTCGTAGTGAATTAAAACGATGTGCTGATGAAATTGCCTCTTTAGACCTATCGTTTCAAACAATCAAAGATAGAATTGAGGGATAATATGCGATTGTTGATTGCGGATGATGAAATAAATTTAGCGAAAGCACTACAAGTTGTCTTAATAGATGCAGGCTATAATTGCGATGTGTGTTTTGATGGGAATAGTGCCATTCATCTTGTTTCTCAAGAAATGTATGACGGATTGATCTTAGATATCATGATGCCAGAAAAGAATGGATATGAAGTATTGTCTATGATTCGAAAAAAGAAAATAGATATTCCGGTATTACTTTTAAGTGCATTAAATGAAGTAGATGATAAAGTTATAGGTTTTGATTTAGGTGCCAACGATTACTTATCCAAACCCTTTTCGACAAAGGAACTGATTGCACGAATCAAAGTGATGTTGAAAGAAAATATAATGGATGATTCTTATCTACAATATCAAGATATTATTTTGAACAAGAAAGAAGAAACACTTTCTTGTAAGAATACAAAATATCAATTATCGAAATATGAAAGTAGTATTCGTTCTTTGTTGATTCGAAGTGAATCAAATCGAGTACCCATTTGGCTAGTGATTGAAAAGGTATGGGACAATCGAGTCAATGTGAATCCGAATACAGTTTCATTATATGTGTCTTATTTGAATCGAAAACTTTTGGCCTTGTCATCAAAGGCACATATTGAAATTAATGAAGAAAATATAGAACTGTGTGTTAATATATAAAAAAGGAAGAAAGGGCGTGACATTATGAATATATTAGTCGTGGATGATGAAAAAAATATTGCGTATGCGATTGCACAAATTTTAGAAGAACAAAAATGGCAGGTGACTATGGCCTATGATGGACAAGAAGGTTTAGATCTTGCCCTAAGCGGATATTATGATGTAGCCGTTTTAGATATCATGCTTCCTGGTATGAATGGTTTTGAGATCGTACAAAAGATGCGTGCTAATAAAATAGAAACACCAACACTTTTATTGTCGGCACTAGATGAAATTCCAGACAAAGTCAAAGGCCTAAATGTAGGGGCCGATGATTATATGACAAAACCATTTTCAGCTGCCGAACTTGTTGCTCGCATTAATGCACTCACAAGACGTAAAGGAGAAGTCATTGTACACGAATTAAAGTATGAAGATTTATCTTTACAATTGGATACTTGTGAGTTGTATTGTAAAAGTCAACATATTCATTTGGGATATAAAGAGTTTGAAATCATGAAACACTTAATGTCACATCCAGAAATGATTACTTCAAAAGATGATTTGATTATCTCTGTATGGGGAAGTGAAAGTGATGCGATGGACAATAATGTCGAAGTCTATATTTCGTTTTTAAGAAAGAAATTAAAATTTTTAAAGAGTAAAGTTTCAATTAAGGTGATTCGAAAAGTTGGATATCGACTAGAGGTTTGCGATGCTTAAAAAATTACAGACCAAATTCATTTTGATTTTAATGTCCTTTGTCAGTATCATCTTACTTTCCGTTTTTGGCGTCGTATGCTGCTCCAATTATATACATGATAAAAAGGATGTAGAACGAAGTCTAGAATTAGCTTTGAAATTAAAAGATAAAGATTTTAATTTTTCTTTTGAGAACAATCGAAATTTTAACGGGAATTCCTTTGTGATTTATACCGATTCCAATTATGAATATATGATCACAAGTCGTTCTGTATGGAATATATATGCAGATGATGCACAAAGCTTAATTGAAAGTGTAGAAGACAAAGATGATATTGGAGTGTTGAAAAAACTTGGGTTTGCGTATAAAAAAGAAAAAATCACCAACTATCAAGTAGACGAAAATACCATCATTCCTTCAGGCTATGCCGTAGCCTTTGTGGATATATCGAATATGCAGTCATCCTTTCAAAGAATGTTGATCATATCCATTCAAATTGGTTCTAGTGTATTACTCGTATTCTTTATATTAAGTTGTATTTTAAGCAAATGGGCACTAAAACCCGTCGAACAAGCATGGGATAAACAGAAACAATTTGTCGCGGATGCCAGCCACGAATTAAAAACGCCATTAACGGTTATTTTAGCGGATAGTGATGTGTTGATCAATCATTCGACAGAAACCATTTCTTCACAAAAACAATGGATTGAATCCATTCAAAGTGAAGCGAACCGTATGCGAAAATTGGTTGAGAATATGTTGTTTCTTGCCAAGAATGATGCGAATCGAATTGAAATTTCGATGCAGAATTGTTCTTTGAGTGATATATGTTTTCATTGTGTTTTGCCATTTGAATCCATTGCGTTTGAAAAAGGTATTGATTTAATCGATGAAGTGGAAGAGAATATAGAGGTACATGGAAATGAGTCGCAGTTAAAACAATTGATTTTAATTTTCTTGGACAATGCGATCAAATATACGCCTAAGGGTGGAAAGATTTATTTTAAATTAGTCAAGATACAAAATAAACCCGTCATAACAATTCGTAATACAGATAGTTATATTCCACCTGAAGATTTAAAACACATATTTGAACGTTTCTATCGTGTTGATAAATCAAGAAAATATCAGGGTGGAGCCGGTTTAGGTTTATCGATTGCCAGTCAAATTGCGCAAAGCCATAAAATCAAATTAAGTGTGACAAGTGATGAGATACAAGGTACAGAATTTACTTTGAATTTCTAGGAGGATAATTATGTTTCAAAAAAGAGTCGATCAAGTAATCGCAAAAATGAAAGCGGATGGGCTTAAACAAATCTTAGTGAGTGAACCATGCAGCATTTATTATTTAACAGGTGTTGATGTAGGTCCAGGAGAAAGATTGTTTGCGCTATACTTGAATGATGAAGGAAGAAAAGTCTTATTTTTAAATACATTATTTACGGTTGAACAAAAGGATTGTGAAGAAATTTGGTATAGCGATACGGATGATTCCACTTCACTTTTAGCTAGTGTTATTAATTTAAGTGAAACGCTAGGTATTGATAAAGAGTGGACAGCACGTTTCTTGATTCCTTTAATGGAAAAGTGCGAAGGATTAAAAGTGGTTCTTGGATCAAAATATGTAGATGATACTCGTGCTATTAAGGATGAAAAAGAAATTGAATGTATGATTGAAAACTCACAGATCAATGATGTTGTGATGGAACGTACAAGAGATTTCATTAAAGAAGGTATGACAGAAAAACAAGTGGAAACTTTTATTCTTGAACAATATAAATTATTAGGATGTCAAGACGTGTCATTCTCACCAATTTGTTCATTTGGAGCTAATGGCGCTGATCCTCACCATATGCCAGATGATTCCGTGTTAAAAGCAGGCGAGAGTATTGTCATTGATATTGGGGGAAGAAAAGATCGTTATTGTTCGGACATGACACGTACATATTTTTGTAAAGAAGCAAGTGACGAATATAAAAAGATTCATGACATTGTACGTGCTGCGAATGAAAAAGCGGAAGAAATTATTCGTCCAGGCGTTCGTCTATGTGATATTGATGCAGCTGCACGTGATTATATTTCTAGCTTTGGCTATGGCGAATACTTTACTCACCGTCTAGGACATTTCATTGGTCAAACCGATCATGAATTTGGAGATGTAAGTTCTACCAATACAGAAACTGTAAAACCAGGCATGATCTTCTCGATTGAACCAGGTATCTATTTACCTGAAAAGATGGGTGTTCGTGTCGAAGACTTAGTACTTGTTACTGAAGATGGTTGTCTTGTATTAAATAAACTAGATAAAAAATATGCGATGATTGGTTAATCATCGCATTTTTTCTTATTTACCCAAACAGAACTTAGAGAATAAAGTATCTAATAAGTCTTCTCTATGCACTTCACCTAAGATTTCTTTTAAGTGATCATGTGCAGCTTGAATATCAATTTCAATTAAGTCTGGTTCTACCATCATATCCATAGCTTCCTTGGCACGCAACATGTCTTCTTTGGCTTGATTCAATAAACCGATTTGACGCTCATTTGAAAGTAGTGGATCTTCCTTTAATAAATCTTCATGATACAAGTTTTCTAAGGCATCAATCAATGGTTGAATGTCTTTGTTGGCAGCCGAAATCCAAATGCCATCCTTATCAGCTTCAGTTTTATCTAACTTATTATAGATAATTAAACGAATCTTATCTTTTGTCAGTTCTAATAATTGTTTATCTTCTTCATCCAACTCTTTTGAACCATCAAAGACTAAAAGAACCAACTTGGCATCTTTTAATTTTTCTTGACTTTTTTCAATGCCAATCTGTTCAATCTTATCGCTGGATTCACGAATACCAGCTGTATCAATTAAATTCAATTGAACACTGCCAATATGAATTTGACCCTCCACCAAGTCTCTTGTGGTCCCCGCAATATCTGTAACGATGGCTTTATCTTCTTCAAGAAGTGCATTTAATAAGCTGGATTTACCAACATTTGGCTTACCTACAATAATGGTATCAATCCCTTTTTTTAACATTTGACCCGTTTGTACACGAGCAAGAATACGATCAATCTTGGTTAACCATTCGTTAGTTTTTGGAAGTAAATCATTCGTCGTTAATTGTTCAACATCTTCATATTCAGGATAATCAATATTTACTTCGATCTGCGCAATAATATCCATTAAATCATCAATCAAAGGCTGTAGTAGTTTTTTTACACTTCCTTTAATTCCATGAATGGCCATACTAGCTGCGGTATTATTACTTGCCTCAATCATATCTTGAACGGCTTCAGCCTGCGATAAATCAATTCTTCCATGATAGAAGGCGCGTTGCGTAAATTCTCCCGGTTTGGCAAGATGGGCTCCAGCACTTAATACCATTGATAAGATTTTACGAGTAATAAAAGTTCCACCATGACAATTGATTTCGACAATGTCTTCGCGTGTATATGTTTTTGGAGCTCTAAAGATCGAAATTAGAACTTCATCAACAGGATTTTTATCTGCATCTATAATAAAACCATAATGAATTGTATGACTTTTCGCATCCATGATATTACGGTCAAAGATTTTTTGAGTGATTTCAATAGCCTTGTCACCACTTAAACGAATGATGGAAATGGCACCATCCTGCAAAGATGTGGAGATGGCCGCAATTGTATTTTCAAACATTATTAAACATCCTTTCTTTCTTAGTGTATTTTATCATAAAAGATGTATAATGTCTTAGACAGAGGTGTAAACATGAAAGAATATACAAAAAATCAAGTACACGAAGTAGCGTGTGCATTTAATGAACATAAAATTATTGCTCTTCCTACAGATACAGTATATGGAGTGGGTGTAAAATATGGGGATTTAGACGATTTAAAACGATTAAAACGCGCAAAACATCGTCCGGAAACAAAGCCAATTCCTATGATGGTTTCAAATGTGGAACAAATGAAGCAAGTTGCGTTAGTGGATGAAAGAATTGAAAAGATTGCCAATCAGTTTTTACCGGGCGCATTAACTTTAGTTGTCAAAGTGAAGGAGAGTGTCGATTCAGCATACACAAATGGCTTAAGTACGATTGCGATTCGTATTCCCGATGAAAAGTTTATTTTAGATGTGATTGATGAATTGAATTGTCCAATCTTAGTCACAAGTGCCAATCAGTCTGGAGAAAAAACAGCACTCACAAGTGATGATGTGTATGAACAATTGCCAAAAATAGATGGTATTGTACTTGGAACGTGCAAAGCTTTACAGGCAAGTACGATCGTAGATTGTACAAAAGAAAATCTACAAATCCTACGACCAGGACCTATCTCTTTAGAAGAATTGGAATCTGTACTTTAGAAAAAACACCCAGAACCCATGTTGTAGGGCATAGGTCAGGGTGCATACGAACACATCTAGAAGTAGTATGCTTCTAGCAGTTCATTTAGTATGTTACTCTGAATTGGGTAAGATTCAATATTTTGGATTTAAATTTAAACATATTTGAAATGATGTCGATTTGGCATCCTTTTTTTCTTGGTTTCAAAAAGTGTCAGACTGTTAAATGATTCGTGTTTCTTTTTGGAAATTTTTTTCTAAATCAAATTATAGTTTGATAATTCGATGACTTAACATTATTGTAAACGTATACAGAATAATGGAGGATTTAAAATGAACAAACCAAGTCAAAGAGTCAAGGACATCTTGGCTAAGATGAGTTTAGAAGAGAAGGCCATTCAATTATCATGTATCATGCCAAGTATGGCACTGAATCGAGGTGTATTCTCAAAAGAAAAAGCTGAAGAATCTATGCCGCAAGGTGTAGGTCGTATGACACAATTCGCGACAGGATTTGTGGGTGGTGCTAAACAAGCCGCCCAAGGCTATAATGAAATTCAAAAATATGTGATTGAAAAAACAGGTTTACCATGTATTATTCAAAATGAATCCAGTTCAGGGCTAGTGGCAGCGGATGCTACGATTTTCCCAGTACCAATCGCTTTAGCCGGTACTTTTGAACCAGAATTATCGTATAAGATGGGAAAAGTTTTATCGGATGAAGGAAAGGCCATTGGAGCTCATTTTATGATGAGCCCAGTAGCGGATATCAGTCGTGATTCAAGATGGGGTCGTGTCGATGAAACATTTGGAGAGGATCCATTAGTGGCTGCTCGTTTCACAAGTGAAGAAGTGCATGGAATTCAAGGGGATGACTTCACAAAACGCTGTGGTGCTTTGGCAAAACACTGGGTCGGCTATGGAGCTAGCGAAGGTGGAGTCAATTGTGCAACCATCAACATCGGTGAAAAAGATTTATTTGAAGTCTATGCCACACCATTTGCGGCAGCCATAAAAGAGCATGATATGCAAAGTATTATGGTTACATATTCAGATATTGACGGATTACCTATGTCTGTCAATCCAAAATGGACACAAGATGTATTACGTGATAAATTAGGCTTTAATGGAATTGCTGTATGTGACGGACACTCTATCCCTCGTGTTATTCAAGCACAAGGCATGTATGAAGATCGTGCAGAACTTGCAGGAGCGGCATTAAAGGCAGGAATCGATTCAGATACAATGACGACAACGGTATATAATCATATTGTAGAGGGTGTTAAAAAATGTGTTGTCGATGTGAAGGATTTAGATGCCTGTGTATTAAGAACGCTACAAATGCGTGAAGAGATGGGACTATTGGATGATCCATATATTGATCCAGAAAAAGCACAAGCCGTATTTGATGATCCAAGTGCAGATGCATTATCAGAAGAGATTGCGACGAAATCCGTTACATTATTAAAGAACAATGGAGTTTTACCTTTAGATAAAAATGTAAAGAAAGTAGCTGTAGTCGGACCATTTGCGACAAGACTATCTTGTTTATTTGGAGGCTATGCCTATCCAGCTATGATGGGCTCTTTCTTACAGATGGTCGTAGATCCAGAAGTCGCAACAAAAATGGAAGGTTTTGCCGAATTTGCGAAACAAATGTTTGACATTGATGCCATGAAGGAAAAAATGTTTAAAGATCCTTCTTTGTCTTTTGATGAAAACTTTGATAATTACTTAAGAGAAACACTCCATGTGACAAGTTTATCTGAAGCTATTCAAAATGAGCTAGGTGATGTTGAAGTTGTAAGTTATGGAAAATCGATGAATACAGACGATTGGCAACAACGTATTGATGAAGCTTTAAAAGTATGCGAAGAAGCCGATGTAGTCATCTTAGGAGTTGGTGAAGTAACGGGACAAGGAAAAGATGCGACAAGCGGAGAAGGCATCAACCATCCAGATTTAACATTGCCTTTCCATCAAGAAGAATTAGTCAAAGCTGTATCTAGTTTAGGTAAGAAAACAATTATGGTATTGTTTAATGGTCGTGCTTTAGCTTTGGGTGATGTAGAACCTTGTGTAGATGCGATTGTAGAAGGCTGGTATCCAGGTCCAGCAGGCGCAAGACCTGTAGCACGTGTATTAAGTGGAGATGTAAATCCAGGTGGACGTTTACCAATCACATTCCCAAGAATTTCTGCGCAATGTCCAATTTACTATGGCACAAAAACAGGTAGTGGATATCTATCTTTCACAAAAGGTATGCCACAAAAAGAAGCGAGTGTCATGCAGCCGTTATATCCATTTGGTTATGGCTTAAGCTATACTTCATTTAGTATTTCAAATCTTACTCATGATGTGTCCGTAAAAACAGGTGATAGCTTTAAAGTGAGTGTGGACGTAGAAAATACAGGTGCAGTGTATGGTGAAGAAACTGTACAAGTCTATTTCCATTCTTTACAACCAACTATCAATCGTCCAGTGATGGAACTTAGAGGATTTAAAAAGGTGGCATTAGAACCAGGACAAAAGAAGACACTCGAATTTACATTTGATACACGTCAATTTGGTTATTATAATGCTCACAATGAATTTGTGATTGAGCCTAGACCGCAAACAATCTTAGTTGGCCACAATTCGAGTGAAATTTCAAAGCATGGAAGAATTGAATTTACCGGGGAAGTAAAAGAAATCTTACATGATCGTGTATTTGATTTTAAAGTCGAAGAAAAATAGTCAGAATGGTGCATCTGCACCATTCTTTTGCCTTGTCAAAATGATGGGGGTTGATTATAATACTGAGTATGACAGAAGAAGAAATGATTAGACAAATTGCAGAGCCAATACTTAAGCAATTAGAGAAAATTGAAAAAGAACTTGGAAACCATCGTATGTCGCAGATTCCACAAATTAAATTTGTGAAGGAATCCGAAATGGGAGATGCTCCATTTATGATTGGTGACATCGAGGTTACGGATGAGCTTCTAGAAAAAGTGGAGGCATATATCCAAGAAGAAATCGAAATGATGCATAAGCCAACGGTGCTACATTAGAAAACTACAAAATTTTAAAAAATGCTTGCATTTTAAATTGTGTTAGTGTATTATATGTGAGCACGTTGGAAATGCGGGTGTGGCGAAATTGGCAGACGCACCAGACTTAGGATCTGGCGCCTTCGGCGTGGGGGTTCGAGTCCCTTCACCCGCACCACTTGTAAATGTAGACAATTACTTCGGTAGTTGTCTTTTTTTGTTTTGTGCTATAATTTTTTTATGAATGTTTGTGTATATTATGAAAAAATAAATGAAGATTCAATTCGTATCAATCGAGTGTATTCATTAAGTGCCAATATAGAAATACCAGAATCCATTGATGGATATGTTGTTCGTGAAATTGGGAATTATTGTTTTTCTTCAAAAGAAGTCGATTTATCGAAAGCTATTTTAAGTTGTGACATCCCTTTAAATTATCATGAATGTAGTGGGGTTGATGTAGAAAGTGTTAAGTTTCCGAGAACTTTAAAAAAACTTGGGGATTATGCGTTCTATAATTGCCGAAAGCTAAAAGAAGTATATTTACCTTTTACTTTAATGAGTATTGGCAGTGATATATTTATGAATTGTTTAAGACTCAATCATATCTATTATGATTGTTCTATATTTTCAGTCACTATTTTAAAACAAATCTTAACGCAAATCACATGGGATGTAGAAGTTCATTTTTTAGATGGTTCTATATTTTATCCAGAATACAATGGTGGTTATGATGAAGTGGGCCCTGCTCATATCTTTGCCTTGAATATTGAGGGGGAAGGGTTTCGTATGCGTCAATGTTTTAAAGAGGGGAAAATCGATTTTGATGGATATGATGCTTGTTTTGAAAAGCTATGTGCAGAAGAGAGTGAATCTTGTATCTTTCATGTAGCGATTCTTCGCTTTATGATGGGATCTGAACAATACATTCCTTATTTAAGGGCACATGATTTGACTTCTTATTTACATGTATATAAAGATATATGTGTTATGGTAGAAAAATTATTGAAAAAAGAGTGTCTTGATCAATCCGATTTAGATCGATTGATTTTTATGGAAGAGGATTTAGAAACTCGAACGCTATTGATGGAATTAAAGAATAAGATGTTTACATCATCATCGACATATTCTTTTGAGGATTTTTAATGCGACAAAGTGAATGGGAAAAAGAAAAGGCAATTCATATCTTAGAGTTAGTTCAATCCGAACTCTATATGGATATGCCACATTTTTTGACGGCGTTAAATATGCTTGAGTTTAGGAATGATGATCGCGTATCTTTGTGTGCGACAAATGGTGTGTGTTTTTACTACAATCCATTAAAGGTGATAGATTTATTTCAGAAAAATTCACTGTTTTTGAATCGTGCCTATCTTCATAGTATCTTACATTGTTTATATAGCCATATTTGGCTTCGAAAAAATCGCATTGAATTTATTTGGAATGTAGCTTGCGACATAGTCGTGGAATATACATTAGATTCAATGCATAAAAAGAGTGTTTCACGAATCTTATCGTATATTCGAAAAGATGTATATCGTGAAATTGAAAGCTTGACAGGTATCAGTTGTATTACAGTTTATGAATGGCTTTGTACAGGGGATGATATTCAAGATTTATATTATGAATTTGTGGTAGATGATCATGCTGCATGGCCTAAAGAACAGGATGAGAAAGTGCCTCAATCATCTTCTGCTCAAAAAAAGTGGCAGAGTGTTGCCAAACAAACATTGTTTGATCATAAACAAAAAGGGAAAGATAATGAGGATGGGGATGCTTTTCTTGTGTCGAGTTTACAGGCAAAGAAGTCGAAATACTCTTTTTCTCAGTTTTTAAAACGATTTAGTATTGTGAAAGAAGAAATGCACATAGATTTGGATGAATTCGACTTGTCCTATTATACATATGGAATGTCAATCTATAAGAATATGCCTTTGATTGAGCCTTTAGAGACAAAAGAAGTTAAAAAAATCTATGAGTTTGTGATTGTGCTCGATACGAGTTATTCAATCAATGAAGAGCTCGCAAAACGTTTTCTTTCAAATACTTATACTATACTAAGCACTTCAAATATGTTTTATAAATCATGCAAGGTGCATATTATTCAATGTGATGATAGGATTCGTAAAGACGATGTTATCTCAAACCAAAATGAAATGGACCGTTTATTGAATTCATTTACTCTAGTGGGTGGAGGTAATACCGATTTTAGACCGGTGTTTAGCTATGTAAATGATTTGGTGGATCAAAAGGTTTTTCAAAATCTTTGCGGTCTGCTCTATTTTACCGATGGAAAAGGAATCTATCCTAAAAAGAGTCCGGCCTATAAAACAGCCTTTATTTATTTAGAGGATTATGATCGAAGTAAAGTGCCTTCATGGGCAATTCAATATAGATTGGAAGAAAAGTTATGAATATATTACAGGCAAAAAACGAAATAAAAAATACTGTACAGGCATATTTATCGAAGGATTCGTTTGGTGAATATGAAATTGAAGCGAAGAATCAGCGACCATTACTATTGATTGGTCCTCCTGGTATTGGTAAAACACAGATTATGGAACAAATCGCAAAGGAATGTCAAATTGGACTTGTCAGCTATACAATTACGCATCATACACGTCAAAGTGCTGTGGGCCTTCCTTTTATTCAAGAAAAGGAATTTCAAGGAAAGACATACTCGATTACCGAATATACAATGAGTGAGATCATTGCGAGTGTTTATTCAAAAATGGAAGATACAGGATTAAAAGAGGGTATCTTATTTATTGATGAAATCAATTGTGTATCGGAAACATTAGCACCTACGATGTTGCAGTTTCTGCAGAATAAAACCTTTGGAAATCAGAAGGTTCCTTGTGGCTGGATCATTGTAGCAGCAGGAAATCCGAGTGAATATAATAAATCGGTTCGTGATTTTGATGTCGTGACAATGGATCGTATTCGTTATATCCATGTTGAAACGGATTACTATGTATGGAAAGAGTATGCGATTTCAAAACATATACATCCGATGATCTTAAGCTATTTGGAATTAAAGCCCAATCATTTCTATACTGTTTCAACAAGTGTAGATGGTATGGAATTTGTGACGGCAAGAGGTTGGGAAGATCTATCTTATTTACTCTATACATATGAAAAGATGCATTTAGAAATTTCTCAAGATACCATTTATGAATATTTACATCATGAAGATATTGCCGAAGATGTTTTCGCTTATTATTTGGTGTATAAAAAATATCAGGATGATTATGGCATTGATGATATCTTAAACGGAAATGTATCGAGAACGATCTACGCTCGATTGTTTAATGCCGATTTTGATGAAAGAGTCTCTGTTGTTAATTTGGTGATGGATGGTTTACTACGACAAGTGAATGTATATTCTTTTGAAAAACATTGTACAGATCTTTGGTTTCGTTTCTTGAAAGAATATCGCAAAGATATGGATTCTTCTTATTTGGACCATACAAAGGTATTTATGTCAAATTATCGTGATAAATTACAGGCAGAACTATTGAATACTTCACAAAAACATGAATATGAATTTGTGTTAAATAATATACAAAAAGTCGTGGTGGATGAAAGTTTAGATCCAAAGTCTCGTTTTGATTCTTGTACAAAGCCTTTCTTTGAACAAAAGGAAAGCTTGGAACAACTAGACAGTCAATTGAAGCAGGAAATTGAAAATGCGTTTGAATTCATGGAAAGTGCATTTAAGAATGGTCAGGAAATGACAATCTTTGTGACCAATCTAACGATGTCAGCTGAAATGGCTCTTTATTTAAGTTCACATACGATCGATGTATATGAAAAGTATAAACAAGTCTTGTTGATAGGAACACAAAAGGCAAGATTATTGGATGAGTTAGCGCATTAAAAGGAGTAGAGTATGGATTATTCAGAATTAAAATATGATATTGAAGACTTTGAGTCGGATCAAGATAAAAAACTTCCACAACCACCATTGGTAAAGGATGCTATGCGAAAGGAATCGATAGAACTTCCTAAAAATTTTGACGCATTATCCATTTGTTCTAACTTTTTAGATATTATCAATACACGTCATAGTAGTCGTGTATATACGCAAGAGCCTATGTCTTTGTTGGAACTATCTTATATGTTGTGGACTTGCCAAGGGGTTAAACAAATTCGTGGTAAGAAATATGCGACTTTGCGTACAGTACCATCTGGAGGAGCTAGACATGGTTTTGAACTTTATTTTGTATGTCAAAATGTAGAAGGGTTAAACCCTGGAACCTATCATTATTTGCCTATGGAACATCGTATTGAGTTTTTAAATCCAATTGAAAAGGTAAGTGATATTTTGGCATCTTCCTTATGTGATCAATTATGGGCCTTAAAAGCCAATGTAATTTTCTATTTCAGCTATATTCCGTATCGTACCGAATGGCGCTATGGACATCTTGCACATCGAATAGCTTTAGTGGATCTAGGTCATGTTGGAGAGAATATCTATTTGGCAAGCACAAGTATTGGTTTAGGAACTTGTGGAATTGGAGCGTGCGTGACTTCGATTTGTGATGAAATGTTTGAATTGGATGGCGAAAATGAATTTATTATGTATGCGCAACCGGTTGGAAAGGTGAATAAAGAGGATTTTGTGAAAGAAAAATCTTTTTATGAATTTGTTGAAAAAGAAGGCTTATAATGTGTTAAAATAGATTGGAACTAAGGAAAATATATTATGAGTAAAAATGATAAGAATATAGATGCTTATTCAAAAGCACTTTTAGATAAAAAAACAGAATATAACGAGGAATTAAAAAAGCCGAAAGAGGTTCATCAGATGTCTGAAGCCGAAAGAAGACAGGCTGAAAAGACAATGTCTTCCGCTCTAGATATGCTTCGTAAAGAGCGTGGTCAAAAAACGATTGCGGAAGAAGAGCAGTTTTATCAGGAGCATAAAGATGATCTAAAAGACATGGATGATGATTTTACAACTTCTTCGATTGAAAAAGAACAATCCAATGAGGCATTAGATCTTGTGCATGCGATGTTGCAGGATATGTCAAATGAGGGTGACGAAGATGAAGAGGTAGTTATCCAAAAGGAAAAGAAGCCAAAAGAAAAGAAAGAAAAAAAGGAACATAAACCAAAAGAAAAGAAGTCTAAGAATAAACAAGTCAAAGAAAAGAAACCGATGAAGAAGGTTACAAAAATTGTGTTATGCGTAATCTTAGTAGGCTTGGTTGCCTTAGGTGGATATGCATATAAGGTTTTGGTGTATAATCCACAAAATATTGTTTCTGAAACGCAACAAAAAACATATGATAAATTAGTGTCTTATGCGGATGAGTATGGAGACAATATGATGTCAGATGCTGAGAAATTAGAGCTTCTAGATTTGGATAAAGATTATCAAAAGCTTTTGGATAAACAAAAGACTTCAATCAATGAATATTTTAAAGAACAGACTGGCAAAACATATAAGGCTTTGTTGAAAGATATGAAGCAGCTTCATCAAGATAAAGAAGAAGTTAAACTTCCTGCTTATCAACAAATTGTTGATTTATTAAATGGTTGGGAATCAAAATCCGATGAAGAAAAGATGGCTGTAGCCGACATGCAGTCTACATATAGTTCATTGTCTAAAAATTTAAAAGATGAAGTGGATACTTTATCAGAATCAAAGACAGGCAAAGACTTTATTGATCTATGTAAAGAACAGGGTGAATTAAAGGCGGCTGCCGAGGAAAAGGCTCGTCAGGAAGAAGAAGCTAAAAAAGCAGAGAATGAAAAGAAGGTTAAAGAATATCAAACAAGCTTGAATAGTTTGCAGCAAGACTACAATACGTATGCACAATATGCACGGAGTCTAGAGTCTGATTTGGCATATGCGCAACAAAATGGAGAAGATACTGCAGATATTCAATCTCAGATTGATACAAATAATCAGATGTTGTCTTCTTTGCAGCAACAAATCACATATTATCAACAACAGATTTCTGCTTTACAATCTTAAAAAATAAGACTATTCTAATAGGGTAGTCTTTATGCCGACTTAGCACAGTGGTAGTGCAACGCACTCGTAACGCGTAGGTCATTGGTTCAAATCCGATAGTCGGCACCATGTTTTGAAATTAAGCTGGTTCAACCAGCTATTTTTTTTGAAGGGAGGATCTATGAATTTAGATGAAAAAATGATTTTATTGGCCACTGCCTTTCTGTTTTTGCCCTATCAAATCGCAAGTGTAGCAGTCGCATGCGTTTTAATACAAGCATTATGCCGACATAAATTGGTGGATGCCATAAAGAATCAAACGGGCGCAATTTTCTTTTATAGCTTTATCGTATTGGAATTTATTGTCTCCATCTTCCATTCGAACTGGACAGGTTTTGGTAATACATGGTTATTTGTGTTGATCGGTTTATATGGAGCCTATTATCGTAGAAGTATCACAAAAAATACATTTGAAAAGATGTGTGATCTTATTATTATTTTATCGGTATTTGCGGCTATCTACGGTTTGTATCAGTTTAATCAGATTTCCCTTGCGAATGGACGAACATTTTTAGAATTCCATATCTTCAATTCACCAAAACGAAGAATTACTTCGACATTTATGAATGCGAATATCTATGCGATGGTCATTGATTTTGTATGTGTGATGTGTATGTATCGTTTTGTGAAAAACGACAATATTCTTTGTAAGATTGGTTATTTTATAATTGCACTGTTTAATTTCTTTGTTCTATATTTAACGGGATCTAGAACTGCATTATTACCATTTGCCCTAATCTTTCCTATCTTTCTTTATTGTGTGCGATGGAAAAAACTATTTATCACATCCATTGTATTCGAACTTGGTATATGTGGTTTAGTATTCTTAAAACCAACGTTGATTCCAAGAATCAGTGATATGTCCACTTTTGCCTCTCGCATTAAGATTTGGAAGACAGCATTTATGTGTATTTCAATGTATCCATTCTTTGGATGGGGTCCGCAGACATATCAGAAGTTTTATCCATTAGTACATGGTCATAAGGCACCTCATGCTCATAATATTTATATTGATTCCATTTTGTCGTATGGAGTTGTTGGAACAGTAGTGCTTCTGGCATATACATTTGTGCTAAATAAGGAAATCTTTACTTCGAATACAAGAAAAGAAAATCCTGCACTATTTGGCATGATGATGTGTTTTATTGCGATCGTTTTGATATATGGATTGTTGGATTGTACATTAAATATTGTCGCAACAGGAACTTTATGTTTTATCATTTTAAATAGTGCTTGCATGTACTTAGAAAAATAAATACAATAATTTTAGAAGACAGACAGTAGAAGGAGCTTTATGAAATGTATATCTCTTTTTGTCTGTTTTTTTATTGGCTTACAATCAATGGTTGTGCCAAGTTATGAAGTTTTAATTTCGAATATAGAATCCAAAGTGGACACAGTTGATGAGAATCAGGCTAGTTTTTTATCTATGAAATGTCGGGATGTTTCAAAGAGTATCGAATTTAAACAAACAAATTTAATGGCTCGAGTTGAGAAACAAGAAAAGTGTGTGGATGAACTTGAACGTAGGTATAAACAAAAAAAGAATTATTATGAATTAAAAAAGTTAGAATATGGCTTTGAATTACAAACGATTCAAAGAAATAACTCTATCCTTTATCCGTATAAGATACAAAAGAACTTGGAATTGTATTTTGAGGAATATAGAGAAATTGAAGTAGAATATTTGAAACATAAAAAACAATTGGATAAGAATCAAAATACGTTATTGTTGTATGATGAATATCTTAAAAGATTATCCAATTGTCAAAATTACTTATTTAAACGGTTTTCGAATTTAGCACAAATCAATGAAGCTGGACAACATAATGAAGATTCTATGATTTCAGGAACTGAACATTTGCCGGATTATGGGGGTTATGAATCGTGGCAACAAAATGGCATGTCTTGTTTGGTGGATGGAAATTATGAAATCGATTCGTACAGTTCTTTTTGGCAAAACCCAGTTGAAAATGGTACAATCAGTGCTGGATGCTGGTCTTATCCGGATGGAGGTCTTCATTTAGGTTTGGATATCGCAAGTGCCATGTATAGTGATGTGTTAGCGGTTGCTAATGGTATCATATTGTATGCCCATGCACCAGTGGATTCGAACAATGGATATTTAGGAAACTGGTGTGGATGGCCAAATGGTGGTGGCAATACCATTTGTATGGTGGTTGCCGTAAATGAAAGGCTTTATGCGATTACTTATGCCCATTTATCCAGTGAAATCTATGTGACTAGTGGCCAGCAAGTCAGTCAAGGTACAGTTATAGCGAAAAGTGGGAACAGTGGCAATTCAACGGGGCCTCATACGCATGTAGAGGTGTTTGAATTAAAACAGGATCTCAATTCGATCGTAGAATATTTTAGAAACAGCGGTGCTGATTTTTCTTTTGGATGTGGCTATAGTGAGGCTGCAACATGCTCAGGCTATGCATGTCGCATTGATCCTGAGACCGTTTTGGAGGGTGTATGAGTCAAGAAATGTATTTTTCTCGCATGCAGAAATTATTAAAAGATGAATATAATGCCTATATTGAATCTTTATCGAAACCTTTATATCGTGGTATGCGTATGAATTTAAAAAAGGCAGAATTGGATGAATTTGATCATTTGGATCATCCAAGTCAGTTTTGTAAGGAAAGTTATTATGTAGATAAGCCGTTGGGAAATCATCCTTTCCATATTTGTGGTTGTTTTTATCTGCAAGAACCAAGTGCTTCAAGCGCTGTTGAAATCTTGGATGTACAAGAAGATGATTATGTATTGGATTTATGTGCAGCACCAGGTGGAAAGAGTACGCAGATCGCATCACATTTAAAAAATGGATATCTAGTATCAAATGAAATTGATGCGAAGCGTGCCCAAATCCTTTTGTCTAATATTGAGCGTATGGGTGTGAAAAATGTGGCAGTAACCAATACAAGTGTAGATAAGCTTACGAAGGTGTTTGATGCTTGTTTTGACAAAATTTTAGTGGATGCACCTTGTAGTGGTGAGGGAATGATCAAAAAACATGATATTGCCCTAAATAATTGGAGCATTGAAAATATTGAACTTTGTGCGACTCGTCAAAAAGAAATATTAGAACATGCCTATTCTATGTTGAAACCGGGTGGTACTTTGGTGTATTCAACTTGCACATATGCTTTAGAAGAAGATGAAGATGTTGCCTTAGATTTTTTAGAAAAACATGCGGATATGGTCTTGGTGGATCCTGAAGTTTCGTGGGGAAGAAAAGGGTTTAAAGACTTGAATGTGCGTCGTATCTTTCCAATGGATGGTGGTGAGGGTCATTTCATTGCGAAATTCAGGAAACAACTTGGCATGGCAGGTAAACTTCCTGTTTTAAAATCTAAGAAGATTGATAAAGTAACTGAAAAGTTTTTGAAGGAACAATTGAATACATTGCCAAACTATTACTATATAGATAAGGATAGAGTATATGGAATGGATGTTCCGTTTGTGGATTTTAAAAAGGTAAAAGTATTGCGTCAAGGTGTATATTTGGGGGATGTCATTAAGAATCGTTTTGAGCCAAGTCATTCTTTTTATATGGTTGCGGATTTTGACTATAAAAGAAAAGTCAATGTAACATTAGAAGAGATGGATCTTTTTATGCATGGTGAAGTTCTTCAAATGGAATGCGAAAAAGGGTATGTAGCGGTATGTTTTAATGGACATCCGTTTGGTTTTGGCAAGAGTGATGGAAGACAAATCAAAAATAAGATTCCTAAAGGACTAAGATTATTACCCAATTCACATGTGAATATAGACTAAAAAAGCCAGGAGAATTTACTCCTGGCTTGTTTTTGCGATTTCTTTAGCTACATTGTAGTAGTCTTCTAATTGATCATCACTTGGTGTGTAGCATTGATTGATCACATCGTGGCATGATTCGATTCCAGATTGTTGCATTCTTGTATCGATTTCTTTGGCAACTTGGTTAAACCATCCGTATGCTGCAAAGGCCAATCCTTTTTTGTTCTTAAATTTACATGGACGAATGTGTTCAAGGAAAGCGGCTACGCTTGGTGCCATGACATTGTTGTAGGTTCCTGATCCAATACATACAACTTTGGCATCCATGATTTCACGCATCACAATACTTGATTTTGTATCCGATAATTTATAGACTTTCACATCCATACCAGCATCGCTGAATCCTTCGGCTAAGCTTTCGGCAATCTGTTGCGTATGTTTCCATACAGATTCATATACAATTACGGCTTTATTTTCTACTTTTTGAGCAGCGATACCTTTATATGTTTCAATAATATCTGCAATATAGTCTTTCCAGATAATACCATGTGCCGGCATGATATATTCAATGTCTAAATTCATGCCTAGAATTAGGTTTAATTTAGCTTGCACTGGTGTTGTATATGGTAAAACAATGTTCGCGAAGTATTCTTTCGCTTGTTTTAAACAATACGCTTTATCCAATCCTTCATCGGTTAGATTAAAGTTTACAATGTGCTGTCCAAAGGCATCGTTTGAGAATACAGTTTTTAACTGTGGACAATATGTCAACATGTTGTCTGGCCAGTGAATCATCTGCATTTCGACAAAGACAAAGTCATATTTTCCTGTGTTGATTGTATCATTTGTCTTTACGACCTGATATGGAACTTGGTCAAAGTATTGTTCAATCATATTCTTCTTTCCAGAAATAGATGCGTAAACTTTTGCGTTTGGATATTTGGCATATACTTTTTTAAATCCACCCGAATGATCTGGTTCTGTATGTTGAACAACAATATTGTCAATTTCTCTTCCTTGAAGTACGGATTCAACTCTTTCCAATAGTTCTTCTGTGAATTCTTCTTCGACTGTATCAAAAAGTGTGACTTCATCATCTACAACTAAGTAGGCATTATATGTACACCCTTCATCGATTGGATATAAATCACCATGGAAGTGGCGGTTATTTAAGTCTCTAACCCCAACCCAGTACACGTTATCTATAATTTTTTTAGCTCTTTTCATTTTTGTTCACCTCTTCCTCTATTTTAGAATTATTTAGAGAATATGTCTATTCATTTGCATCTTTTACATTTTTTGAATAAAAATTATAAAAAGTCAACTAAAAAGTGTAAGTGTTTTCTTTTTTTAAGAGTATAATAATAACTAGGAGGAATTGTCGATATGATTATTCAAAGTAAAAGAATTTGGGTCGTAAATACATGGTTGGCAGCCCAAGTTGAAGTAGAAGAAGGAAAGATTGTAAATATCTATCCATATGGAGAAAAAGAAGTAGATGAAGATTATGGAGATAAGAGAATTGTCCCAGGATTCATCGATGTGCACACACATGGTGCTTATGGATTTGATACAAATGATGCGAATGAAGAAGGTCTTCGTAACTGGATGAAAAACATCGTTAAGGAAGGTGTTACAGGTATTCTTCCAACAACAATCACACAGTCTGAAGAAGTTTTGACAAATGCGGTTAAAAATGTTGCGAAAGTTGTTGAAGAAGGATATGAAGGTGCAGAAATTTTAGGTATTCACTTTGAAGGGCCTTACTTGGATCAAGTATATAAGGGAGCACAACCTGAACAATATTGTGTAAAACCAGATCTTGAACAATTCAAACGTTATTTGGCAGCTTCTAATAATTTAATTAAAATCGTGACTATGGCTTGTGAACATGATGATAACTTTGAATTAACTAAGTTCTTACGTGCAAATGGAATTGTATGTAGTCAAGGTCACTCAGGAGCTACTTTTGAACAGGCTCGTTTAGCTATTGCGAATGGTGCAAATTCAATGACTCACGTATTCAATGGTATGACTAAATTCCATCACCGTGAACCAGGATTAGTTGGTGCTGCCATGCGTTATAGAGATGTATATGGTGAAATCATCTGTGATGGAAACCACTCAACTTATGAAGCATTAAATGATTACTTTACAGCTAAAGGTCCTGATCACTGTATTATGATCACTGACTCATTGATGGTTAAGGGATTGCCAGTTGGTACAAAAGTATTGTTTGGTGGAAATGAAATCGAATTATATCCAGATGGAAGTGCACACTTAACAGATACGAAAGGTCTTGCAGGATCTACATTGCATGTCAATAATGGACTTCGTATTTTAGTAGAAAAAGCATTGGTTCCTTGGCAAACAGCTATCAATGCATGTACATTGAACCCAGCTCGTATGTTGAATGTAGATGATCGTAAGGGATCGATTCAAACGGGAAAAGATGCAGATTTAGTTGTATTAAATGATGACTATTCTGTTGAAATGACATATACAAAAGGTCAAAAAGCATTCTAATTAAATAAGCACATTGAATTGTTCAATGTGCTTTTATAATGTTTTTTGCGTGTATATCTGGTTCTAATTTATCGTCTGTAATGATTATGTCAAAATCATCGATATTAGCTATTTTTGACATATACTTCTTATTAAATTTTGTATGGTCTACCATACAAATTTTTTTGTTTGAAGAATCAAGAATCGCTTTTTTTACTAAGGCATCACTCATACTTGGAATGGATACGCCATAATCTAAATCTATTCCTAAAACGGAGATAAAGGCTTTATCAATATAATAGTTTTGAAAGAATTGGATGGTACTTTCAGATAGAGCTGCCTGGGTTACAGGATTATAGGTTCCTGGAGCCATGATGATCTTAGCTTTTGTGTTACGATCTACATATTGTAGAATCTTCCAAAAATTTGTAAAGATGGTGATCTTCTTATGATGTATTCGCTTAAAGAGTTCAAGGCAGGTTGTACCACAATCTAAATAGATGGAATCTCCATCTTGAATGAGTGTGCTCGCATAAATCGCAATCTCTTTTTTATCCGATTGTGACATGCCTTCTTTGATTTCAAAGGAAGGCTCAGTTGAACTGGACTCATTGAGTGTGGCTCCTCCATAGCTCTTTGTGGCGAGTCCTTGATTTTCTAGATGATCTAAATCTCTTCGTATGGTCATTAAGGAAACACTATATTGTTTTGCGAGTTCACTGACTTGTACGGTTTTATCTTTTTTTAGCTTTTCATAGATTTCATATCTTCTTTGTGTTGTGTTCATACTTCTATTAAAGCACAAAAGAGAACAGAAAGAAACATGTTTATTTGTGTTCTTTTGAAATAATTTGTTTGATGTGAAAAGGATATTGAATCTATATTTTTGTAGTGTTAGGATACAGATGAACTTAAGGAGGATCCATCATGGAATTAATTATCGACTCATCAAATATTGAACAAATTAAAGAACTAAATGAATTATTAACAATTACGGGTGTTACGACAAATCCTACAATTCTTACAAAATCAGGTAGAGAAGCCATGGATGTCGTAAAAGATCTTTGTGAAGTGTTGAGTGAAGATCAATTGTTGTTTATTCAAACCGTACAAACTTTTTTTGAAGGTATTATGGAAGAAGCTAAAATGATTTCTTCAATTCGTAATAAAAATATGTATGTTAAGATTCCAGTTACACATGAGGGTTTAAGAGCTATCAAAGAATGTAAAAAATTAGGAATTCACACATTGGCTACTGCCATTTATACAGCAGATCAAGCATTCTTAGCTGCAATGAATGGAGCTGAATATTTGGCACCTTATACAAATCGTATGTGTAATTATGGGGATGGTGTACAGGATGTGAAAGACTTGATTGAAATGTTGAGAGTAAATAATATGCCTGCAAAAGTGATTGCGGCAAGCTTTAAAAACACATATCAAGTGCATGAATTGATCAAGGCTGGCATTCAAGCTGTAACGGTTCCTTGCGATGTTTTATATCAAATGATCGATCATCCAGGCACTAAGATTGCGGTTGGTGAATTTAGTGTGAACTGGCAAAGAGCTTATAATCGAAACACGTTGGAAAAGTAGAGAAATCTACTTTTTTTATATATTAAGATTTTGGTTTCGGAACATGGGAATGCGGCATGTGAAAAGCT
>NZ_QSPK01000031.1 GCF_003436425.1 Eubacterium sp. TM05-53 | reverse complement strand
TTTTGGCTTAGTCATTATACCACATTCATTTATGGCCAAAATTGTTTACTGTTAGAAAATAATTATCATCTTTTTCAAATTGCCTAGACGCTTCTTCTAAAGTGCGAAGTGTTGCCCAAGGTGGTGCTGCCGTTTCTTTATCATCTGAAAGAAACGGACCATTTTCATTTTCTTTAAATCGAAGTGCGCCAACACGCGTTTGATCATATACTCCAAGTAAGAAATCACTATCATACATTTTATTAGGCTTTCTGCTTTCAGTTCTAGCTTTAATTGCTTCACGACGCTTCATGAGAACTCGTCCCCATCGATCTGGAGAAGCGTCTGCAAACATTCCAAAAATGTTCTTTTCAGTATATTGTCGGCCATTAAACATTGAAATATCCGGATCTAAACAAAAAGAAAATTTAGATTGTTTTAACCAGTCTTGATCGTATTCAAATGAATAATGTTCAATACCGCGAAGTGTATCAACATATAAAATACCTAATTTTTTTGGTTCTGAAGAACTGAAGTTCTCATATACTAATATCTTCCGTTCCATCATTTATCTCCTTTCGGCGCACGTTTTTTGACCTGCATTTTTAAATCTTGCATTTTTCTACCAAATTCATCATCTTTTGCGACAAGCAATAAATCTTTATCCAAATTATTTAAAGCATGTAAAACAGCAGCATAAACTCCAATTGCTACTGATGGTCTACCTTTTTCAACACTCCACAAAGTTGCACGACTTATTCCCGCTCTTTCGGCAACAAGTTGGGCAGATAGTTGTCTGCGTAGTCTAGCTAATTTTATTTGTTCACCCATAGTAATCAGAATTTTTTCAGTACTTGGTAAAACAGTTACGGCCTTTTTACCCATGTATAACACCTCCATGTTAACGTTTATATTTATAAACACAAAATACATATATGTTTATATTTATAAACATTATAACATATAAATCATCTATTCTCTGCTAAATTTTAAAATAAGTAACACCAGGAAAAAGTATTGGTGGCCATAACGCATATTAGAGGAGTTTATTCACTCCTCTAATTCTATGTAGCTAATTTGTTTCAAGTTGATCTTTGTCTTTACGATTTGAAGTATTTGTGTATCCAGATTGATTTTAGAAACAACACCTGTGATTCTTTTATAATTGATACGATCATAATATTCAATTGTGACAATCATACCCTTTTGAATCTGGTGCACTCTTTCGTCTAAGATTTCATAATCATCCTGCGATAAAATTCTTGGACTGACGATTTCTACTTCACATTCTTGAATCATTTCTTTAAAGCCTTTTAAAGAATCAAAACTTTGAAAGATCTGAGCTCGATTCTCTTTTTTCTTATATATTAAATCCATGTGTATCACATCCTTATAAGGATATCATACGTAATTATTATATAATTTCAAGATAGATTTGAGACTTTCTTTAGAAATTTTCTAAAATGTATTTTTGTGTGTTCAAACACTTTCTTAAACGCACTTGCGTATTATCTTCATTTGTATCTGTTTGTTTAAAATGATTTGAACTTGCCAAACGAGAATAATAAGCATCTAGATAGTCTTGTAGTTCCATATACTTATCTGTATCTAGATTTAATTCAAAACCTTCGTGACTCGCTTTAAAATCATTCATTTTATCCAATTCAGTTAATAAGCCGTCAATGATTTCTAAAGTTAATTCATCTTTTTTGGCTGCCTTTAAATATTGGTTTAAACGCTTTTTAAAAACCATCGTATTAAAGGTTCCATTCTCTTTCATTTTCTCTACTTTCTTTTTAAAGAAGTAAGATCCAACAGCTAAAGAAGCTGTTGTCGATAATAACGCTATAAATTTGATTTTTTGTTTCTTTGTCATAATTAAAACCTCGATTCATCTATTTACATTTTACTTTAAAATGAAAAAACATTCCACTAAGGAATGTTAGAATCGTAGCATCTGCATGAAGGTAGTCACCATCATCGAAAAAACGATGAACGCCACGACTAATATAATAATGAAACTGCGTAATTTTTTTCTCACATGAGCCTCCTATATCGATCTGATTTTCTTTTAATCTCCTGATCAACAAGATCTGCATCGATCTCTTCTGTAAGCGTAAGCTTGTCACTAAATAGATTTGTACCAAGACCCAATTTATCCCCTTTGATCTTGTATCCTAAAGCCGCTAATATTGTAGGATAAAAATCCATAGTCGTAAAGTCACGATTCTTTTCTTTTATCGGTTTTACTCTAGAATGTATGAACGCATTCCACACTCTACGATCAAAATTTGAGGAATATGTATCATGAATATATTCAGCCGCCATACTTGTATGATCTCCTTGAATCACAATGACAGTATCTTTATAGAAATCTTGTTTCTTTAACCATTCCATAAAATCTTTTAAATTTTCATCTGTATGAAAAATTGAATCCGATAAAGATTCTTTAAATACATTCTTACAAGATTTAGATTGATATCCATATGGATGGTGCGTATCGACAGTCAACATTTCAAAGTCAAAAGGATTAGAGGATTGAGATAAATCTAAAATCTTCTCTTTCGCAAATTCAAATAATTTATCATCCTCAAAACCCCAGAACTCATGATAATCCTTGTCAAGAATTCCCTCTTCTTTTAAGGAAACTGTATCTTGAATATCATAACGACCATGTTGATCAAAATAACTTCTTCTTCCACCAAATGTCGCATCCGAACCAATCATAAAGACACGATTATATCCATCTTTTTCTAAAATATCTCCAAGAGTATTGACACTAGGCATAAATGGAACTTTATCCTTACAGAATTTGTGTTTTAAGCTAAAAATTAAAGGAAGACCTGCAGTACTCGCAACAATACCTCCTGTTGTCCATCCTGTTCCTGTCAAGACTCTGGCTCCTCCGATTTTCTCGTTTTGCGAAAAAGAGATAGAGTCTTTAGTAAGCTTGGTAAGATAAGGCAATAAATCTTCATCTGCATTGCCACCATCTTCTTTTTTGGCATACGTTGTTTCCATTGATTCCAAATAGATATGAATAAAATTCATCTTCTTATCCGGAGAAATAATTTCAGATTCCACATAGTGTTGATCATAGAAATCTGTCTTTTTAAATTGGTTAAAAACATATGAAAAGAAATGAATCTGACAAAGTCCATATATGCAACAAAGTAAAAGAATGAGAATTGCGATGTTTTTATTGGTCCAACTAAAGATCAGGCCAAAAATCAAACCAGGTAATAAACACTTTTTCATCCATCCAAAAATAAATTGCGTATTGGTTCCCTCCAATGGGACTTTGATGTGATATATAATTTGTTCAAAACTCGATAAACCAAAATAAGAATAGGCCCACTTACTTGAAATAGCTAATGCAAAGCCTAAAGTCACAATCAATAAGCTCATAATCAATCCTTTCTAAAGACAAAAATAGGTCATATGACCTATTTGTTGCACTTATTCTTTAAAGTCTGGCTTGGACGGAACTTTGGAAGTTTTGTAGCCGGAATCATCATTCTTTCTTTTGTGACAGGATTGATTCCCATTCTTGATTTACGATCAAAAATTTCAAACTTACCAAAAGCTGTGATATCTACATGACCATCATTTGCCAAGGCATCACTCATTTCATTAAAAATCAAGTCTACCGCAAATGCTGCGTCTTTTTTAGACATATTTAAATTGATTGATAAAGCCTGTGTTAAAGACTCTTTATTTACATACTTACCCATATTAAAATTCCTTCTTTAAATCTCTAATCATTAAATCTTGTGCACAATCACTTGGAAGTTTTCCATTGTATAAAATTTGGTAAACTTCTTCACAAATTGGCATATCAATACCATTTTCTTTCGCAACACGATGAACGATTTTTGCGGTACGAACACCTTCAACTGTTTTTGTGTTGTTCTTGAAAAAGTTTTCAACCGAATTCTCTTTTCCAATTTGATAACCCGCTTCAAAGTTACGAGAATGTACACTCGTACAAGTTACAATCAAGTCTCCAATACCAGTTAGACCCATGAATGTTTTTTGTTGCCCACCAAAATGAACACCATAACGAATCATTTCCTGCAATCCACGTGTAATCAAGGCTGCACGCGTATTATCTTGATAGCCTAAACCAGATAAGATACCTGATGCGATGGCCATAACGTTTTTAATAGCTACACCAAGTTCAGAACCAATCTCATCATTTCCTGTATAAATACGTAGGTATTGATTTGAGAATAAGTTTTGAACAGCTACGGCATCCTCATTATTTAAACTGATCGCATCAATTGTAGTTAATAAACGAATGACTACTTCTTCCGCATGACTTGGACCAATTAAACTTACAACTGAACTTAATTTATCTTTATCAATGCAACGACGAATCACTTCAGACATTCTTTCATTTGTTTCTGGGTGGAACCCTTTAGAAACGTTTATAATAATTGTCTTTTTATCTAAGATATCATTGATTTGGTGACAAATTGGATCAATCGCAATTGTTGGTACTGCCAACAATACAATATCAGCACCTTTGACACATTGAATATCGGTTGTTGCCTTTAATTCTGGATTTAGTTCAACATCTCCAAAATATTTTGAGTTTTTATGATTTTCATTAATATCATTAACTTCAGCTTCTGCAACACCATACACTAAAACTTCTTGATGATTATCTTGTAATACTTGAGCTAAAGCTGTACCCCAGCTTCCACTACCAATCACAACTGTACGCATATTTAACTCCTTACTATGAGCGTTTACGAGCCAAAATCTTAATTGGAGTTCCCGTAAAGCCAAATGCTTCTCTTAATTTATTTTCAATATAACGAGCATAACTAAAATGCAATAATTCTGGATCATTGACGAATAAGACAATTGTTGGTGGCTCAACCGCAACTTGGCTCGCATAATAAATCTTTAATTGTTTTCCCAAGTGAGGTTTTGCCGGATTCATCATCTGTGCATCCAAAATAACATCATTTAATACATTGGTTGGAATACGTAATGTACATGCATCATGTACTTGATCAATCAAAGGAATCAATTGATTCACTTTACTTCCTGTCAGTGCAGAAGTAAACGCAATTGGTGCATAATTCAAATACAAGAATTGAGCACGAATTTCCTTTTCGATCTTAGCCATGGTCTTCTCATCTTTTTCAACGGTATCCCACTTATTGTAGACAATGATAACACCTTTACCTGCATCATGTGCTAGACCTGCTACATGCTTATCTTGATCACGAATACCCTTTTCACCATCAATCAAGAATAATACGACATTACTACGATCAATGGCACTTAAAGCACGTAAGATTGAATATTTTTCAATATTTTCATAGATCTTACCCTTTTTACGAATACCTGCCGTATCAATGATCATATATTCTTTGTCATCCACAAAGAATGGCGTATCGATCGCATCACGCGTAGTGCCTTCTACATTGGATACAATAACACGATCTTCTTTTAAGATGGAATTGACTAAACTTGATTTACCAACATTAGGACGACCAATCACACAAAATGAAGTAATTCCTTCATATGGAGCGATGTCTTTTTCTGGAAGTTTTTCCATCACGACATCCAATAAGTCTCCTAGTCCAATTCCATGTGCACCACTAATCGCAATTGGATCTCCAAGACCTAATGCATAGAATTCATATACATTCATCTGCATTTCTGGATTGTCCACTTTGTTGCAAGCTAAAATCACTGGCTTTTTACACTTTTGTAGCTTTCTTGCGATGATCGTATCATCTGTCATGACTCCTTCTTTGGCAGAAGTTAAGAAAATAATGACATCCGCTTCCTCAATCGCAATATCTACCTGCATATTGATTTCCTGGGCAAATGCCTGGTCCTCAATTTGAATACCACCCGTATCGATCAAGCGAAAAGTTTGTGTCAGCCATTCCACTTCACCATAAATTCTATCTCTTGTTACTCCGGGTGTATCATCTACAATGCTTTTTCTTTGTCCAATCAAACGATTGAATATCGTTGATTTTCCGACGTTAGGCCGACCTACGATGGCCACAGTACCTCGAATCATATTGTGGTCCCCTTTCTACATTATCCAACTATATCTAATACTCTTGAAACGACTTCATCAATTGTTAAATCAGAAGTATCAATTTCAATCGCATCCTCTGTTTTTACTAAAGGCGAAATTTCACGATGCGTATCCTGATAGTCTCTTGCGACTATATCCTGATAGATCGTTTCATAATCGGCTTCGATTCCCTTTGAAATATATTCATCATATCTTCTTTGGGCTCTAGCCTTACTCGATGCACTCATAAAGATCTTTACTTCTGCATCTGGCAAAACAACGGAACAAATGTCTCTACCATCGACAATAAAGCCTTTATTGGCACATACTTTTTGTTGAAGATTCACTAATTTTTTACGCACAATACCAAGCTGACTCGTTTTACTTGCCTGCATAGATACATTGTTCATACGAATTTCTTTAGATACATCTTCCCCATCTAAATATACATGGTTGTCTTCATCAAAATGAATATCAATAGAATCCATTAAATCACTCATTGCCTTTTCATCTTGAATATTAACTCCATCTTTTAATGTCTTATATGCCACACAACGATACATAGCACCCGTATCTAAGTGTCGCATATTCAACTTTTCTGCAACAATATCCGCAATCGTACTTTTACCGACCCCGCTAGGGCCATCAATCGCAATATTAATTTTTTTCATGTCCATCCTCATTAAATATTCTTAAATGTCCATACTAAATAGCCGATGATCGCAACTAAAGCTAAGATCAATACAGCTAATACGACATTCAATACGATTTCTGAACTCTTCTTTTCTTTGTGGCTGCTAGCCTTTTCAAAATCCGAAGTTTTCATACGCATTTTTGCGCTAGGCATAGATTCAAGTTCATCACGCTTTTCTTTTTTGCGCTTTGACTTTTTCTTCTTATCCTTTTTAGGTTGTTCTTCCGTTTTATCAAAATCATCATGAGAAAGATACATCAAATCCAATTCATCATCCACTGGCTTTTTAACATCTTCTACATCCTGACTTGTAAGAACGATCTTTTCTTCCTTAGGCTCTTGACGAGTGATTGTCGGTCTTGGTTTTGAAATCTTCATTGTTGAGCCTAGATCTTCATCATCTGTATCCATAGGAATCACATGTTGATTTCTCTTCATTGTATCACTGCTTGTTGTGTCTAACTGTTTTAAAATATTGATCTGCGTATCATCTGTGATACGGTTTCCATTATCAATATTATATTGTTTCACTTCTCCAAGTAGATCTTCCATCACTGGAGATGTAGGCATTTCTTTTACAGTAGGCGAAACACGCACTGTATCATGTGGATACAATGGTTTGTTGGCATGTGAGCCACTATCTACACGCGATAATCTTTGTAGTTTCACTGGCTGCGCTTGAGCAGCCGTTGTTTCTTCATCTAAACGATCTCTAAGTTCTTGATACTTTTGTTTTCTTGAAAGTTGAGTCATAAGTACCTCCTAAACATTCTTTACTATTATACACTATCTCGCAAAAAAAGAAAAATAGGCGATTGCCTATTTTGCACGTCCTGAATATTTCCCGTCGTTTGTGTTGACAACGATCATTTCATCTTGATTGATAAATAAAGGAACTTTAACTTCTAATCCAGTTTCTAATACCGCATTTTTACTAGCACTAGTAGCTGTATCTCCCTTTACGGCCTGTTCGCATTCAACGATTTTTAATGTTGCCTTATCTGGTAAAATAACACCTAAGATTTCACCTTCATAGCTAGAAATGTTTACGTTTGAATTTGGAACAATAAAGTTTCTTTCCCATTTTAAACGATCCATAGGAATTTCAACCTGGTCATATGTTTCATTGTCCATAAAGACCATAGCATCATCTGTATCATATAAGTACTGCATTTCTCTTTTTTCAATCTGAGCAGGTTCAACCTTTTCTCCACCACCCCAAGACAATTCAACATTACTTCCAGTACGAATATTACGAACTTTTGCCTTAACAACCATGGCACTACGAGCTGTTTTATTTTGGGATGCTTCTAAAACTGTATAGATTTCGCCATCCACTAAAATTGTAAGACCTGGTTTTAAATCATTTGAACTAATCATGTTTATTAACTCCTTTTTAATTGTATGTATAACCTAAATTATTTTATATCACGCAAAAAAATTGTCAAGAAAAAGAAAAAAAGCACCGAAGTGCTTTCTCTCATCGAAAGGATCGATAAAGTAATTTCTTATGTGTTTTAAGGAAGGATATATACACACAAGATGGATATTGAGTCGAAAGGTGAGCCATACTTTCTCTCTCTTACCGTCTTTATAATACGCCTAATTTGTAAACTTGTAAACCCTTCCACCTATTTTTCCCAAATTAAATCAAAATTTGTCATTTCCTTGTGATCATTTGTACCCAAATTATAGTTTCGATCTTTAATCAAATTTAATAAGTCGCCATCTAAATCTGGATTTTCACACGCCGCTAAGAATAAGCGAATGGCCTCCATCGCAAGAAGCTGTGCTTTATCGTATAAGTCAAAGAAACTCTCTGTTGAAACAAACGTATCATCACTTGGATGTACCCAACGCGTATGTAATAAATTCATCACATCATATGGATCATCCGGCTCATTCGGTACGATATATCCAGACAATGAATTGTAGGCTTTTGTGAAAGTCTCTAATGTTTGAAGTGCCTTTAACTTATCTCCAGAAGCATCATAGAATAAAGATTCAATGAAGTGCCAATCCTTTAAGCTTTCCATGATCTGGTGTGGTTTGATTTGAAAACCTAGAATTTGACGGATTGCTGGCACATAAATACGTGCAATAGCACGAGCCTCTTCTTTCGATGCATCACTGATTTCATAGAATTTAAAATCTTCAATCGTACATTCTTTTTTTACCTTCAACATGATCGCATCAATCAACGATTCAAAACGATGGTGATACCATGCACTCTTGCCTTTGCAAGTTCCTGTACGATAGAACACATATGGATGGCTTGTCGCATCCAATGCCCAGTGACATAAATGTCCACAAACATAGGTCATCATATCTTTTTTAATGTCTTCATTGGCTTCATTACGAACGGAAATCAAGGCTTTTTGATAAAATTCATTCACATGACCTGCATGAAACATAGAACCAGAAACACGTAAATCACTCTTTTTAAAGAAATCCTTTGGATTCATACCATGAAAGAACAAAAAGTCAGGTCCATTTGAACCAATTTCCAATAAGTGAAGTCTAGGTTCAAATAAATCATGCGTATTTTCATCCACCTTATCAAAAATTTCTTGTGCAAATAAAGTATGAGTAATAATATTAGGCATCTTTTTCGACCTCCTTGATCAAACCATGAAATACAACATATTCTGCATAAGTATCCATCTGACAATATGTTGAAATGGCTTCTTTTACTTCTTTTTTCTCTTTTTCATTCTTCTCATCATATGTGCGATACGCAAATACGGCATTTAAACCATTTTGAATATCCAAATCATGATAAGAAACATCTTTTGAGAATACAGGCAATATACTCTTCAATGAATAATGCCCACGCATTTTTGAATTGTAGTAGAGTCCGGCTTCAAATGGTTTTGATAAATCCACCATTCTTGCACAAATCGACTCTAAGTCTTCTCTATATTCCTCAAATTGACTCGCTAATTGTTTCAATCTTAGCTTTTCAGCACCCTCCATATTATAAACAAGAATCGTTCCCGTTTTAGGAAGGTCTTTGATCAATTGTTCAACAAAATGACGACGGCAATCTTTGGATTCAAAGAAGTTATAATGCGTTAAATTTCCATTGGAAGTTTCAACATGAAGACTATATTGAAAACACAATACATCAAAGGGTTTCATATTCTTATAGGGTGGTACCGCAAAAGTATCCCATTCAAAATCCAAATACGAAATTGGATATTTGATTTGTTTCATCCATACTTGTAAGGCTGCACGATCCATAAATGGTTTTTGCGTTTTACTCGCCATATATTGCGCATATTGAAGACGGAATCCTTCGATTTGATTCAATGGCAACTCATGAATATGACGAATACCACGATCATATGCATCTAACTTATGTTGATTGGTTGTAAAGAATAAAATCGAATCGTCCGGTTCATTGGATTCATCAAAACATACAGAATAGTAATTGCATCTTCTTAATGCCGTACATTGTTTTGTACGAACTGGCGTAACACTTGCTCGATTTAAAATTTCTTTTGTTCTTTCAATCCAACTATCTAAATCAATGTCCACTTCATCCATGCATTCGGCAATTGTTTTTGATAAGTGATTGCGCTTATTGAATAGCTTGTCACTCATACATAAGAGTTCATTTAAATCTAATTCATCCTGGCGAACATATTCTTTATTTAAATAAACAATGCGATTTTCAACCACACGAACCCCACAATGTGCCAAAATGATTTGATTGACCTTCATGATCAAAGCTTCATTCTCTTTTGGATAAGCACTTAAATGTGGGTATACAGCCATATATCCATTCTCTAATTTTTTTAGATATGGAATCTTTGTACGACACTCCTTATATTCAAAGCGTGCAAAACATACGACTTCATTTTCTCCTAATAATTGTAAAGATTGTTCATTTGAATCCATAGAGTGGCCTAAGCCACATTCAATCGCATTTAAATAATTTCTCCATAGATCGGAAAACGGACAATCCATTTTATAAAAACTTTCCTGGTGAAGTGAATTGTGGGCACTGTTCCAACAAAAACAGTCACATTTCATTTCACGCATTAAATCTGATACATGTAACATAAAAATTTCACCATATCTATTGTACTTCAATTTTTAATTCTTTTCATCCCTATACGCATTTAATATTTTTTGAACACGAGTCAAATAGGCAGATTTTACATCTTCAGGCCCTAAAATTTTCATTTGATCACTCATAGAAAACAAAGATTGATACAAGTTTGACATGTCGTCTGTATAGAATTCAAAATCTGTATATGTTTCTTGTTTATGGATGGCTTGTAGTTTATTGCCCCAATATTTTTCTTTAAATAAACGAAGTCCATTTTCTGTATGATAGACACGTACTTGCACTTGTTTTAAATCTAAAGGAATCAAAGAATGTTCTCCAATGTAGTTACTTAAATGAAAGTGATTGTCACGAATGAAGTGTCTCGATGAAATTTCACATGAAAACATACGTTGCGAACTAAAGCGGTACATACGATAGTCTTTTCTTAACAAAGAAAAACCGATTAAGTAATAAGACTTGTGGTAGTGGATGATTTCATAGGGTTCCACCTCAAATTGTTTAGGGGCTTCATCCTGTAAAGACTGGTACGACAAAAGGACGCAAAGACCATGGTTCATGGCTTGTTGCGTCTTATCGATCATACTTGAGATCTTTTCATCGATTTCCATAGAATTGGACATATAGTGTAAGGAATCGTTGGATGAAATTTTGCTTGTCGAAATAATCTTATCCATCGCATCACAGTATAATGGAAGGGGCTTAAAGTCTTTTTGTGTACGCATAAACTTATAAGATTGCACCAAAGCATCCTTTTGTTCGTCACTAAAAATAGTGACTGGAAGATCATATTCATCATTTAAGATATATCCTCCATAGCGTCCCTTTACTTCTTCTACATTATATCCAGCTAGTACAAGCTCTTTTTTAAATTCACGAATATTACGTGGATTGACTTCCAATTCTGTGGCAAGCTGTGTTGTGTTCATTTTCCCTCTTGCCTTTAATAGTTGTAACATGCGAATGCATAAGTTTGTTCGATTCATCTCTTATCTCCTTTTAGTGCGTGCTGCAAAATCTTTGGGGATAGTAGCCAAAGCCTTTTTTTGGTTCAAAATGTTTAGGAACAATACCACGAAATACAAGTGGACGTATCATTTGACCAATCCCTCTTTCAAGCGCAAAACCTAAAGCTTCTTGTTTTTGAATGGCTCCGGCATCAATTAAAATATTTACAATTTCTTCATTTCCAATGCTGATGGCATGCATCAAAATAGGATATCCATTAAATACCCAGCTTGGACTAGCCCCAAGTTCTAGGCAGTTTTTAACTCCTTGTACATCTTCTTTCCATACAGCATCTAATAAATCCATAGCTAATCTTTTTTCTGCGTTCATATTGTACCCTTCTTTCTATACTCAAAGGATACAACTTATATAGACATTATTTATGTCAAATTAATCGGATACTTCTTTTACTTTTTGAAGTCTAGTTAATACATCTTCACTTACTAATTGATAGATGCATGAACAGATTGGAATAAAAATAATGATTCCAATAATTCCTGCCACATTCGCTCCGATGGTGATGGCTACAATGATGTACATAGGTGGAAAACCTACCGACTTACCTACAACGTGCGGATAGATAAAGTTTCCTTCGATTTGTTGAATACAGATAAACATCACGATAAAGGTGAATCCTTGTACTGGGGATGTCATCGCAATAAAGAATGTACATAGTAAAGCAGCAACCAAGGCGCCAAACATAGGCACAAGGGCTCCAATGCCTACAACTAGGCCTATTAAAAACGCATAAGGAATCTTCATGATCAAAGATCCTGCAGTAACTAAACTAGCTAAAATCAAGCATTCCAAACAAGTTCCGCCTACATAGCTCGTGAAAATACGAATAATCAGTTTTAATACGTGGCGTATTTTTTCATAGTCCTTTTCTGGAAGATAGGCCTTTAATAAAGATTTTGTTTCACGAACCACTTGTTTTTTATTAAACAACAATAGAAACGAGAATACAATGGCGATAAAGGCTTGCGCAAACCAAGAAAATGTAGTGGATAAAATCGTAAAGATGGATCCAAATATATCATCGGCTCCTCCAGATACTAACCAGGAACTGATTTTTTTACTCACATTATCAATCGCAAATGTACTAAAGGCATTGATATCTAAGTGTTGTAAAAAGTCATGGACAACATCTACGTGTTTTGTGATGTCTAAAAGCCAGATATAGAATTCATAGATCATTTGTGGAAAGTTTGACACCAACAATTGAATGGAGAATAAAATCTTAGGTATGACTATACCGACAAAGGCGGCAAATACGGCAAACACAATGAGGATGGCTAAAATATTGGATAGGACTCTTTTGATTTTTGTATCTTTTATATCAAACCATTTGATCAAATAGCGCATGAGATTGTTCGATATAATATTAAACACAAAGGCAAGTCCAGCGCCAAATAAAAATGGCAGACACATTGTTCCAATCCATGCCATAAAATCAACGATTTTTTCAAAATAATAGATAACCATGCCAATCAATAAAGTAAAAATAATGAGTCTTTGGTACATTTTTTCTTTTTCATGTAGGTCCATCAAAACCACCTCAAATCGAATTTATTATACTATCTTTTATATTGAAAATCATTTTTTTAAATTTTTTATTTACATCTTTTTTTCATAGGTGTAAAATTGCCGAGTTAAAAGAAAAAAGTAGAGGTGAAACAAATGAGTACAAAGTACATTTTCGTAACAGGAGGTGTTGTTTCTGGACTAGGTAAAGGTATCAGTGCAGCAAGTCTTGGCCGCCTTTTAAAGTCCCGCGGCTACAAGGTCACAAGTCAGAAGCTTGATCCCTATATCAATGTGGATCCAGGAACCATGTCCCCTTTCCAACATGGTGAAGTATATGTCACAGATGATGGATTAGAAGCCGACCTGGATCTAGGTCATTATGAGCGTTTTATTGATGAAAACCTACACACATATTCTAACCTTACCACTGGACGTGTCTATTGGAATGTCATTAATAAAGAGCGCGATGGAAAATATCTTGGTGAAACCGTTCAGGTTATCCCTCATATTACTAATGAAATCAAGAGTTTCGTAATTCGTGCTGGAGAACATGCAGCTGCCGATGTCGTAATTACCGAAATTGGTGGTACGACTGGCGATATTGAAAGCTTGCCATTTCTAGAATCTATTCGTCAGGTTGCCTTAGAGGTTGGCCGTAAAAACTGTTTATTTATCCATGTCACTTACATCCCTTATATTTCAGGTTCACAGGAATATAAATCAAAACCAACGCAACATTCTGTAAAAGAATTACAATCTTATGGCATCAACCCAGATATCATTGTGGCACGTTGTGATGAAACCATTCCGCAGTCTGTATTAGACAAAATTTCATTGTTCTGTAACGTTGAAAAACGTTGTGTTATCCAAAATAAGACACTTCCTTCTCTATATGAAGTACCATTTATGTTAGAGGAACAAAATCTTGCGGATATCGTCTGTGAAAAGACAGGACTTGAAATTCGTAAGCCAGATTTAAGTGAGTGGCAACAAGTTGTCGATAACATTAAGGCAAGCACAAAACCTGTTAATATTGCCTTAGTTGGTAAATATGTGGCTTTACACGATGCGTATTTATCTGTCAGTGAAGCCTTGTATCATGGTGGTTTTGAAAATCATGCCAAAGTCAACATTCAGTGGATCGATTCAGAAGGCTTAGAAAATGCCAACTTAGATGAAGTTTTTAAAGATACGGATGGAATCATCTTACCAGGTGGTTTTGGAGATCGTGGTATTGAAGGTATGATCAGTGTAGCTACGTACGCAAGACAAAAACAAATTCCTTATTTAGGCATTTGTTTAGGTATGCAGATTGCGGCCATTGCCTTTGCGCGTAGTGCTTTAGGTTTTGAAGATGCCAACTCTTATGAGTTTGATCCACATAGTAAACATACCATCATTGATTTCATGGAAGATCAAAGCAATGACATTCGTAAAGGTGGAACGATGCGTTTAGGATCCTATCCATGTTCATTAAGGGCTGATACAAATATTTGGGCTTGCTACAAAAAAGATATGATTGATGAAAGACACCGTCATCGTTATGAATTCAACAATGACTATCGCTCTGAATTTGAACGTAACGATATGATGATTGTAGGTACAAGTCCAGATAAACAATTAGTGGAAGCGATTGAATATAAAAATCACCCATTCTATATTGGTGTACAATATCATCCTGAATTTAAATCTAGACCAAACCGTCCACACCCATTGTTTGTTGGTTTAATTAAGGCAAGTCTAGAAAACAAAGAAAGTCACAAATAGTGACTTTTCTTTTTTATAGATACTTTTTAATTTCATCCACAGACATATTCAATAGTGTAGCCATGGCTTTTACATCCATTGTACTAGAAAGGCGAAGAATCATGTCTTGAATCTTTTTTTCTGCTGCATCCGCTCTTTTTGTTTCAAGTTCAGTTTGTTTATTTGCTTCTTCAAATTTCTTTTCAACTTCTTCTTTTGCTTTTTGAGCTTCTTCTACTTGTTTATGAGCTTCTTCAAGTTCAAGTTGTAGTTCCATTCGTTCTTCATTTTCATGCAGTTTTTGAAAATCTTCTATTATTTTCTTCCAACCGTCATCCGATATGGTTTCTACACGCTTCTCTAACATTTGAATCACCCCATCCTTCTCTATCATCACCTTAATTTTACTATCATCCAATCCCTTATGGCAATTCAAAAAGTAATAAATCATTTTCTCCTGTTCATTCATGTCTTCAAGCGGCTTATATAAATCTAACTTTGCCATCTCAACTGTACGTAACTTCATACGATCTTGACTTTCTTCAACAAAAGACAAGCCTTCTTCATTCCTTAATGTGAATGTGTTACACATCTTATCATTTTCAATTATATTTACATTAAAGAACACTAAGACGATCGTTTCCTTTAATTGTTTGTAGTATTTTCCTTCTAATTGTTGAGAACCATGAAGTCGAGCCAAATAATAACTAAAGCGAATTGGCAAATTATCTTTCGTTTGTCTTAACTGCATTTCTAAATCCACCATCGTTCGATCATCAAATTCAACTAAAAGATCCAAACGAGGACTTTTCATTTTACTATAGTCTTTTACTATTTCTGAATTCTTAACAACAACACTATTCACCTTCCTTTCTAAAAATACAGTGATTAATGATTTTAAGGCATCATTGGCCTCTTTACAATCTTCGCCAAACACATACTTAAAGGCGAAATCATTTAATAAATTTGCGCTACGCATGAGCACCTCTTTTCTAGTAGGCATTTCTGGTAAATTACAAATAATATATCTAACTATTCTCATAGATCTATAAATATCGCAATGTGGATTTTTATATTTTCTTGTAGCTTGTTTGCTTAATAAACAACAAATCCTTAGTTAAGTCTTTGAATACCTTTAATATTGATGTTGAAAAGAAGTATCACCACATTTGTCTCATGAACCAAGAAACTGGTAAGCCCACAATTACATCTTTGTTTTTTTACTCATCACCTACATACTCTTATACGTAAAAAAATGGAGTTTTTTTGAAAAAAAAGAAAATTTCTTCAAAACATTTGTGAAAATAATGATATTATATACGCGACAGGAGGATACTAGAAAAATGAAAATTGTCGATGAATATTTTGGATGTGACGTATTCAGTACATCTGCTATGCAAAGATATTTGCCTCATGCCGTCTACAAACAAATGATGGATGTGATGGAAAAAGGAAAGGAACTTCCTAAAGAAATCGCAGATGTAGTCGCAAATGCCATGAAAGACTGGGCTATGGATAAGGGTGCAACTCACTATACGCACTGGTTCCAGCCAATGACAGGAATTACTGCCGAAAAGCATGATGCGTTTATCAATCCAACAGGGCCAACATCTGTTATTTCAGATTTTAGAGGAAAAGAATTAATCAAAGGTGAACCCGATGCCTCAAGTTTTCCAAGTGGAGGATTGCGTGCCACATTCGAAGCCAGAGGATATACCGCATGGGATCCAACTTCTCTAGCTTTTGTCAAAGAAAAGACTTTATATATTCCAACTTTATTCTGTTCTTACGATGGTAGTGCTTTGGATAAGAAAACACCATTATTAAGAAGTAATGATGCCTTAAATAAAGCGGCCGTTCGTTTATTGAACATTATGGGTTACAACATTCATAAAATTAAAACAACTGTAGGACCCGAACAAGAATATTTCTTGATTGATGAAGAGATGTTTAAAAATCGTCTAGACCTATTGGTTACAGGAAGAACATTATTTGGTGCAGCACCTGTAAAAGGGCAAGAATTAGATGATCACTACTTTGGTAGTTTGTCTGAACGTGTAAAAGCCTATATGGAAGAAGTGGATGAAGAACTTTGGAAATTAGGTGTGTATGCCAAGACAGAACACAAAGAGGTAGCTCCATGCCAGTTTGAATTGGCGCCCGTATTTACATCAACAAATATTGCGAATGACCAAAACCAATTGACTATGGAAGTTCTACAAAAAGTTGCTTCTCATCATGGATTGGTATGTTTACTACATGAAAAACCATTTGATGGTGTCAATGGTAGTGGTAAACACAATAACTGGTCTTTCTGTACAGAAGAAGGCGAAAATATTCTAGAACCTGGTGATTCTCCAAAAGACAATATTCGTTTCTTAACTGTTCTAGCTGCCATCATCAAAGGTGTAGATGAATACCAGGATCTATTAAGAATCTCAGTTGCGAGTGCTGGAAATGACCACCGTTTAGGTGCTGATGAGGCTCCACCAGCTATTATCTCTATCTATTTAGGTGAAGAATTAACAGCTATCCTTGAAGCCATTGAAGCTGGAAACGAATATGTAGATACAATCGATCGTAAATTGGAATTAGGTGTTTCTACCCTTCCTCCAATCGCAAAAGATTCTACAGACCGTAACCGTACTTCTCCATTCGCATTTACAGGTAATAAATTCGAATTCAGAATGCTTGGATCCAACTTAAACATTTCTTGTCCAAACACTATTTTAAACACCATCGTAGCTGAAGAATTAACACAGTTTGCGGATGAATTGGAATGTGTTAAACAAGAAGATATGACAAAGGCCTTGATTGCGTTGATTCAAAAGACATTAAGAAATCATAAACGTATCATCTTCTCTGGAAATGGATATTCAGATGAATGGAAAAAAGAAGCACAAAAACGTGGCTTATTAGAACTTAAGACAACGGCGGATGCACTTCCTCACTATACAGATCCAAAGAATCTACAATTATTTGAAAAACACAATGTATATTCAGCTAGTGAATTGCATGCACGTGAAAGTATCCTTCTCACAAACTACTATCAAGTCGTTCAAATTGAAGCAAAAACTATGGCTTATATGTTGCGCAAACAAATCTTACCAGCTATCTTTAGTTATGAAGCTAAATTGGCTCAAATCATTCAAACAAAGAAATCAAGTGGTATTGATGCTCCATTAGAAGTTAAGATCTTAAAAAACATCAATACACCTTTAGAATTAGTATCTAATCATCTAGATACATTAGAAACATTAATCAACAAAGCAACCACAACGGAAAAACAAGCTGCTCGTTTTGCGGCCGATGAATTACTTCCATTGATGGAAACGATTCGTCAATTGACAGATGTAATTGAAACCAATGTTTCTAAAGAAGACTGGCCTTTACCAGACTATAATGACATTTTATTTAAATCCATGTTGTAGGGAATCCAAGGATTCCCTTTTTTCTTTTTCATTTATTTTCTGAAACCACTTGCATAATTCTCTTTCAAGGTTCATAATCACTTAAAAAGGAGTTTTAATTATGAGTAAATTAGTCGTACACGCAAAAACAATGATTGATGGTGTGAGTGATGCACCAAAAAAGGATCAATTGATTTCAATGGAAGATGGAAAAATCGTTTCCATTGAAGACTATCATGAAACAAATGAAGATGTGATTCATGCCAATATCGTTACACCTGGCTTCTTTAACTGCCACGTTCATATCATGGAACCTGTTGGTTTTGGAACCGATAAAAAATTTAGTTTGATGGAAAAAGCTTTCTATACACAAAAACACTGTGAAGACTATCTTCACTCGGGTGTTACTTTTATTCGTGTTTTAGGTACTGCCAACGATTACGATATGCAGATCCGTGATTGTATTGATTCTGGATTGATTCAAGGACCACATATGTTGTGTGCTGGAAGATGTATTTGTATGACAGGCGGTCATGGTTGGCAAGATGGAATTGAAGCCGATGGTAAAGATGAATGTCGAAAAGCAGCACGTACCCTTTTAAAAGAAGGTGTAGATTTAATTAAGATCATGGCAACAGGTGGTGTTATGACCAAAGGTGTTGAGCCAGGAAGTGCTCAATTAACACAAGAAGAAATGGCTGTCATTATTGAAGAAGCCCATAAAGCCGGAAGAAAAACAGCGACCCATGCCCAAGGAACACAAGGTATTAAAAATGCTCTATATGCCGGTATTGATTCGATTGAACACGGAATCTTCTTAGATCAAGAATGCTTGGATTTTATGAAAGAACACGGCACATATTTAGTACCTACTTTAGTTGCTCCTCAATGTATTGTTGAAAATGGTATTGAAGCCGGTATTGCCGACTACATGGTAAAAAAGGCAATTTATGTAAAGGATGCGCACGTAGAAAGTTTTAAAAAAGCCTATGCTCAAGGATTAAAGATTGCCTTAGGTACAGATGGTGGTACCCCATTCAATTACCACAACAACACCGCTTATGAAATGGAGTTAATGGAAAAATACGGTGTAGATCGTATGGACATTTTAAAGATTGCGACACACAATTCAGCTGATTGTCTAGGTGTCTTAGATGAGTATGGAACTTTAGAAGTGGGTAAACATGCCGATCTAGTTTGTCTAGAAGAAAATCCATTGGATGATATTTCAAACGTTCGTAAGATTAATAAAGTCATTAAAGATGGAGTGATTGTAAAGTGACAAAGCTATATATTCATGCCCAAACTTTAATTGATGGTATTAGTGATACACCTAAGTATGATCAATTAATTACAGTTGAAGATGATAAAATCGTCCAAATTGAAGATTATTATGAAATCAATGAAGATGTCATTCATGAAAACGTTGTGACACCTGGTTTCTTCAATTGTCACGTACACATTTTGTATCCGGTTGGATTTGACTCAAAAAAAGAATTCACCTTAATGGAAAAAGCTTTCTATGCCCAAAAACATTGTAAAGAATATTTAGAATCGGGTGTTACCTTTATTCGTGTTGTTGGAACAGAAGAAAACTATGACCTACAAATTAAAGAGGCCATTGAAAATCATGTGATTGAAGGACCCCACATGTATTGTGCAGGTAAAGTCATTTGTATGACAGGCGGTCATGGATGGCAAGAAGGCATTGAAGCCGATGGTAAAGATGCATGTTTAAAAGCGGTTCGTACTCAGCTTAGAAGTGGTGTGGATCTTATTAAAATGATGGCTACAGGAGGCGTTATGACCAAGGGCGTTGAGCCTGGTAATGCCCAGTTTACTGTCGATGAAATGAAGGTCATGATTGAAGAGGCTCATAAGGCAGGAAGAAAAACGGCTACGCATGCGCAAGGTTTACAAGGTATTAAAAACGCTTTATATGCAGGTATTGATTCCATTGAACATTGTTGTTTTTTAGATGATGAATGTCTTGAACTTATGAAAGAACAAAACACATTCTTAGTCCCTACCCTTTGTGCTCCTCAATGCATTATCGATAAGGGTGTAGAAAATGGTGTAGCCCAATATATGGTGGATAAGACATTAAAAGTCAAAGATGCGCATGTTGAAAGTGTAAAAAAGGCATACGAAAAAGGTATTCAGATTGCCTTAGGTACGGATGCAGGCACGCCATTTAATTATCATTCAAATACAGCTTATGAAATGGAGCTTTTATCTAAACTCAACATTTCAAATATGGATATATTAAAGATGGCAACGATCAATTCCGCAAGATGTGTTGGAGTTGATAAAGATTATGGTTCGATTGAAGTGGGTAAAAAAGCGGATTTCGTTTGTTTAAACGAGAATCCTTTAGAGAACATTTCAAATGTTAGAAAGATCAACAAAGTCATTCAATCTGGAAGAATGGTAGTACAAAATACAAGATAAGAACTTTCCTATCCATTTAAAACCACATGAAAAGGTAGAAATCTAATTTTCGATTTCTACCTTTTCATTTTTGACTGATAATATTGCAGTGTCATGCCTGTTAAATATGGCATTGGCATTTTATATATAGCTTTTTTAAATAATTCCGTCGTCCTTGGATCGAATTCTTCTAATTTTGGAAAAAATGCAATCAAATGCTCAGTCATACGACATGTTTCAATACATTCAAGAATGCGTTCCATTTTAAATGAATCAAACACATCTTCACTCTTTTTAAAATGATCAAATAACGCATGAACATCTGGATCTGTATCGTCATATCCATTGTAGAAAATGGAAAGATAACTTTCTGGTTTTAAAAACTCAGGAGCAATCAATTCATAATCTAGACGCGCATTTGCGATCACATCCATATATGGAATTGAATCATAATACACAATAGCTTCTCCATCCGTATCGTCTGGCATTAAATAATCAAATGTATAGTATGTCCAGAAGTTAAATAATGGTTTTGTTTCTAAACTTCTAAGATCCAAGCCATACTTTTGGGCTCGCATTTGAACAACCATTGGATCAATGGCACCACAACTCCGTATAAATCCAATTAGACAAAGAATTGGTTTCTCTTGTTTTTCTTTTTGATCAAAATCCACGAGTTTTAAAGCTTCCACAACATTTTTCTTCAGCTCATCTGGAATTTCATCCTCAAATAATAAGTATTTGCGATAAAGCGCCACCTTTTCGAATGGCATACTATGAACATCCACTTCTTTAAAATTGTTTTCAACAATTCGCTTTAAAAGTTTTAGTTCTTTTACTGTACAAACATCGACAATATTTTCTGGTGTATATTGTTGAATGATTAGCTCAACCATTTGTTTACGAGTAATTTTGTCATAAAACACATCATCCGGAAAACAAATCCGAAAAAAATGATTGTATACAGATTCTTTTGGATAATGATTGATTTCTTGTAATAATGAGCTCATATTCCCTCTTCTAATTCATCTTTTTTGGCAACAACGAATAAATCTTTTGTCCATAACTATAATCTTCGAATGCCTTTGAAACTAATTCTTGGCTCAACTGCATATCTGCCGTTGAAATAAAGCCATCATAAATGATCATTGAATTAAATGGCATAATGGCTGTTTGTATCAACATTGGTGTTTTTTCAGCTGGAATAAACTGATCTAGATTTTCATTTAAACCCTTGACCATATAGTTGATGCCTTCATCATTTAAGACTGTATAGTTCTTTTCATAAACGGCCAATAAGAAATTCTTGCGCATGCCATATTTAAAATCTTTTATAATATTCAAATTGCGATATGTTAAATTCAAAGGATTCTTTTGAACATAATCATCAATAAAACGATCTTTTTCCTTCCAGAACACTTCAATGACATTCACTAGTTCATCGGGTTCAATATAATTATTTGGATCTATTTTTTTGTTTGGGATTATGTTTTCTTGTTGATTCACATAATCTAAGACGCTAAAGTATAACTTATAGAATAGGCGTGTATCTTTTTGATCTAAATATGCATAGGTTTGTTTCTCATTTAAAGCACGAAGCTTATCATTAAAAGACACATGTTCATGTGCTTCTTTATAGCTTTTCATACTCAGTCCATAATAGTTTGGCAATGAAATTTGTATCACAGCTTTGCGATAGCGTTTTGTCAAAGAGTCTGAGAATCCATTAAACAATGGAATTAAATCAATCTTTTCTTCATTTACAGTGCCACGAAGTAAATTGTTGAATAAGTCATCTTTAAATTTTGTGATGTCCGCCACTTCTTTTTTTGCCAAAGTAAAGAACTTCTTAATATCAGGATTTGTCGCATCAAAACCATGATAGAAAATAGAAATATAACTGTCTCGATCTAAGAATTTTGGTTCGAATCTTTCGCGTTGAATACGACAATTGCGAATATCATATAAAAGATCATTATAATCCCAATATACATATTCATTCGCAAAACTGTCATCAATTAAACGATAATCATCTTTTAAATAAGCCCAGAAATTGAAGAGTTCCCCTTCAATAATGGCTTTATAATCGTATGCACAAGCCGTACATACAGCTTGAATCAAAGATGGTTCAATAATGCCGAATGCTCGTATGATTCCAAGAATGACTAGGCTTGGTTCATCTATTTCTGCCTTTTGATCCAAATCAATATCTTTAACAGCTAATTTGACATTCTTTTTGAATTCTTCGGGTAATTCTTTATCAAAATATAAAAACTTAGAGCTTAATGCATGTCTTTCAAAGCGATAGCGATCGTCTTCTAAGTCTTGGTTGCGTAATAATCTTCTTAATGCCTTTAATTCCCATGTTGTGCAAATAGAAACTAAATACTCAGGGGTATAGGTTTCAATCATACGTTCAAACATTTCTTTTCTTGTCATGGAATCATAGTCCCAATAATCGTTTTGACATGTTCTTTTACAATAATCAAAAACCTTTTCTTTACTATAACGATTTGCGTGTTCTAATAATCGTACCAAATAAACTCCTCCTTCTTCAATCAAATTTTAAAATCTTCATATGATTGTTATAATTATTATAGTATGTAATCAAAAAAATTTGAACCTATGTGTTAGAATTATACCTAAGAGGAAGAAGTATGCGCATCATTGAATTTATTAAACGATTATTTCATCGTGAAAAACCAGTTGAGATCAAACAAAAGAATGATTTAAATCCACCAAAAAAGGTGAAACAAAAGAAAGATTTAAATCCACCAAAAAAAATGAAACAAACGTATGTCGCAAAATCAACAAATTATTTAGATGAACAATTGGATTTATTCAAAACAATCCAACCCGGACACCTTGTTTTTTGTCGTATGCCCGTTTGCGAAGACAATTTGGTAGATATCAATAGCCCCCATCGCATTCGTCCGTATTTGATTATCAAAAAGGATAAAGACTATTTGTATGGGTATGCAGGAAGCACAAAGAAAAAGAATCCAAAGATTCAATACACTTTAAAAGATGGACATAAAGATAAGATAACAGGTGCTTTTAGCGATTCCTATCTGTATTTAAACAATGTGTATCGAATTCCCATTCAAAATATCAAGGGAATTTTAAAACAGGTCTCAAACAAAGATTTAATTCAAATTCAAAGAAAGATTCAATTATTGAAAAATAGTGATGTACATCATATTGATTTATTTGAAAACATTGAATTTACATTTGAAATAGGAGATATAGTGGAATATAAATCTTCCCTTTACTTTTTATCAAAAATTCAAGACGATAAAATATATGGATATGTTTGTTCAAAAACAAATGGTGATATCGAATTAAAAGGTTTAAATCTATTCATTAATACAGATATAGAAAGAAAAATCGAGCCAAATCCACGTAGTTTAAAATATGTTTTTAACATGAATTTGAATCGTTATGTGAATAAACAGTTAAAAAAAGAAAACAAAGAAGTATTGAAATTAAAAGAAGATGTTTACGTTTCTAAAAATGTACAATACTACAATTATTATCCACTAGGAACCATATTAAGGGATATGAATACAGATGAAGAAATTGTATATTTATTTAATTATCGCAAACGCCCCTATTGTGCAAAGCTAGAAGAAATGTATAATGATAATTATTCAGTTTGGCAATATAGTCCCAAATATTATTGTGTGGAGGATGAATTAACTGAAAATGGTATAAAAGAGATGTTGGAGGGTTTCTTAAGCAAGAAATCACGGAATAAAGAGATCAACAAACCTTTTATTCCAATTTTTGAAATCGAATATAAGAAAGTAAAGAAGGTTTAGATAGTATGGCATTCACAATTGAAAGTGCAAAACAAGTTCTAGATGATTATTATGATTTGGTGCACCCCAAATATGAGGATGATATTCAATTTATACATGCACTAGAATTTTTAATCCAAGAAACAAACAATCCAGAATATATGGTGGAACTAGGTGGCTGGTATTATGGTCAAAAACAGTTCGATCTTGCGGAAGACTATTATTTAATGGCCGCTAAATTAAACTATGTAGATGCCTATGAATGTTTAGGCTACATCTACTATTATGGACGTGTCGGTCAACCCGATTATGAGAAGGCCTTTCACTACTATAAGCTAGCCAGTGATCAAGGAAATATCGTGGCAGCCTATAAACTAGCAGATATGTATAAGAATGGCTATTATGTACAGAAGGATTATCCAAAGTATGTACAAATTATCAAAGGCTTATATCCTTTACTTCAAGGTGCAACAAATACGTTTGATCCTGTTCCCGAAGTCTATTCTAGACTGGCCAAGATCTATGTCGAAGAAGGCAATGAAGATCAAGCCATTCAATTGTTGTTGATTGCGAAAGAATTTCAGTCTCAAAGACTGATCTATTCGGATTTCTTTGGGGATCTTACTATCATGAAACATATCGTTCTTGATTTATATTCTCTCATTCAATTTGATGCAGACTATATGGATCTATTTGACTTATATTACGTTCTACAAAAGCATTGTAAACTCGCCTTAGAAATTAATGGAGAGGATCACATTATTGAAGCCAAATATGAGGATGGTTTATTCTATATCTCCATGGATGATAAAAACTATGAAGATGTCGATCAATTCTTTCAGAATGCCATGATCCATGATGAGCCTTTATATAGTCAATATGTAAATGTGAACTATATAGAAATGCTAGATTAAAACAAAAGTGGTAATTACTCAAACAAAATGAGTTTTACCACTTTCTTTTTCTTGAAAGATTGTAAGCGTCAAATAGGACCCATATTAAAAGAACGATCTCTTTGTGAAATAATAGAGCC
>NZ_QSPK01000030.1 GCF_003436425.1 Eubacterium sp. TM05-53 | reverse complement strand
GAAGATAGCTAGCTGCCGGGTCCTTTTTTTATACTTATATATTCAAAAGCCAAGTCTTTATTTACTTAGACTTGGCTTTTTTTTCGCACAAATATTTAGATATATCTTAAAATAACATTACATGTTTTTAGTAATTGTTAACAAAATGTCAAATATTTCACAAACATTTAATAAGTTATAAATCTTTTTTACCTAAAAGCGTTTTCAGGTCAATTTACTCTTTTTTAAACAATCTTTATGTGGTATATTTATGATGATTAATAATGAGTCTATGGAGGACATATTATGGTTAAAAGAATTGGTATTTTGACTTCTGGTGGTGATTCACCGGGAATGAATGCTGCAATACGCGCGGTAACACGTGTTGGATTAAATAGTGGTCTAGAAGTATTTGGTATTTACAATGGATATAAGGGAATGGTTGAAGGATATATTGAACCAATAACTCGTGAAACAGTTGGAGATATCGTAAATAGAGGAGGAACTATTTTAGGTTCAGCTCGTTTACCAGAGTTCAAGGACATCGAAGTCAGAAAAAAAGCAATAGCTCAATTAAAGAAGAGAGGTATTGAAGCTGTTGTTGTTATTGGTGGGGACGGTTCATATCGTGGTGCTCTATCTTTAACTGAAATGGGCATTAACTGTATCGGATTACCTGGTACAATCGATAACGATATTACTTGTACTGATTATACGATTGGTTTTCAAACTGCATTAGAAACTGTAGTTGAATGTGTCGATAAATTAAGAGATACTTCTAATTCACATCATCGTTGTTCTATTGTTGAAGTTATGGGAAACCGTTGTGGAGACTTAGCTTTATGGTCAGGTATTGCTTGTGGAGCCGAAATTGTAGTAACAAGTGATACAGGATTTGATGAACAAGATGTCTTAGATCGCTTAAGAGATATCGATATTATTAAAAAGAAAAAACACGCGATTGTTGTAATTAGTGAAAAGATTACTGATGTAGATCAATTTGCGAAAAAGGTTAGTTTGAATACAGGCTTTTCAGGAAGAGCAACTGTTTTAGGCCATATTCAACGTGGAGGATCTCCATGTCCATTTGACCGTTTGTTAGCATCACAAATGGGAGAAAAAGCCGTAGATTTATTGATGCAAGGCATTGGTGGTCAATGTATTTCAATTCGTGATAACAAGATTGTTTCTTATCCAATTGAAGAAGCATTGAGCATGCCACAAGAATCTCGTAAACCACTAATGAATTTATTTGATCGTTTGGTTTAGGATATATTAGAAGGAAGGATATACATATGAGCAAAAAAACAAAAATTATTTGTACTATTGGTCCAGCTAGTGAGAGCAAAGAAGTTTTAACAAAACTTGTTGAAGCTGGAATGAACATTGCACGTTTAAATTTCTCTCATGGAGACTATGAAGAACATGCAGAACGTGTTAAACGTATTCGTGAGGTTAGTAAAGAAACAGGAAAACCTATTGGTATTTTATTAGATACTAAAGGTCCTGAAATTCGTTTAGGTGATTTTGAAAATGGTGGATGTGAATTTGCTGAAGGTGACGAAATTGATTTAGTTAAAGAAGAAGTTTTAGGAAACCACGAAAGATTCACATTACGTTGTCCAGAAGTATTCAATGACGTACAAGCTGGTGATTACATTTTAATGGATGATGGTAAAATGAAAGTTACTTTTACAGAAGTAACTCCTGATCGTATCCATGGTATTGTAAACAACCCTCACTTCTTAAAAAGTCGTAAAGGATGTAACTTACCAGGCATTAAATTAAGTATGCCATTTATTTCTGAAAAAGATGAAGCAGACATTCGTTTTGGATGTAAAATGGATGTTGACTATATCGCAGCAAGTTTTACACGTCGTAAAGATGATGTATTAGCAATTCGTCAAATTTTGATTGATGAAAATAAAGATATGATTCAAATTTTCCCTAAAATTGAAAACCAGGAAGGTTTTGATAATATCCGTGAAATTTTAGAAGTAGCTGATGGTGTTATGGTTGCTCGTGGAGATTTAGGTGTAGACGTAAGTTTAGAATTAGTACCTATTTATCAAAAACGTATGATTGCTGCTGCAAACGAAGTTGGTAAACCAGCTATCACTGCAACACACATGTTAGAATCTATGCAGGAAAACCCTCGTCCAACACGTGCAGAAGCAAGTGACGTAGCTAATGCTATTATGGATGGAACAGACTGTATCATGTTATCTGGTGAATCAGCTGCAGGTCATTACCCAGTTGAATCTGTTCAAACAATGACAAAGATTGCAAATGCTATTGAACCAATGATTCCTTATAAAGATCGTTTGAAAGCTAATGTTAAATCAAGTAAACGTACTTTAAACGATGCAATTGGTATTTCAGTAGCCGATACTGCATTGGCAATTGATATCAAATGTATTATCGCGTTTACACAAAGTGGAAATACAGTTCGTCGTTTAGCTAAATTCCGCCCTTGTGCTCCTATTTTAGGTGTTACATTTGACGAAGTAACACAACGTAGCTTATTACTAGTTAATGGTGTAACTCCAGTTGTTTCAAACATTCAAAATACAAAAGAAAATGATATTGATTTAGCTCGTAATCTAGCATTACAAGCTGGATTTAAAACAGGAGATCACATCATTGTTGTTGCTGGATATCCAGTAGGATCAGGTAACACAAATATGATGCGTATTGCTCAAATCTAGTTTCTATAGCCCTCTATTGAGGGCTTTTTTAATACGCAAAAAAAGGCTATGGATCATTCCACAGCCTTTAATGATTCAACCATTTGAATGTTATTTAATTTTTTATGCATGCACAAATTGATAATCGCATTGAAACCAATGGTCATCACAAAGCTAATTACATAAGATATTGAATTGATTGTTCTACCAAACATAATATCATCCATTTCAGCTAAGTTCATAATCAAGTGATGCAAGCCAATACCGATACCTAAACCAATCAATGAACCCAAAATAGTTAATAGAATGGTTTCACGATTGATATATGCATCTACTTCTTTTCTTGTAAAACCAAGAACTTTAATTGTTGCAATCTCACGTTTTCTTTCGGAAATATTAACATTGCTTAGATTGTATAAAACTACAAATGCAAGACATGCTGCTGAAATAACAAGAACAACAACAATATAAGAAATACTACTAATCATATCTTTGAAGTTTTTTTGTAGAGATGAATAGAAAGTAACGCTTTGCACACCATCTATATTCATGATTTTGTTTCCTAAATCACGTTCAAATTTTTTCGTTGTTTTTTTAGATTTAATTAAATAAGTATGTGAAGTCTTTGCCTTAGTGTTCCAACTCTTGTATAACGATTCACTTGCGTATATATGATGCCCAACATAATTTGTAAATACACCTTTGATTTTAGCTTTAATAACTTTATCATTGGCATCTTTAAATGTAATCGTATCTCCAGCCTTTTTATTCAATTTAGTAGCCATTTTTTGAGATATTAATACTGAAGAATCATCAAGATCAAATTCTTTGTTGCCATTAAATAGTGTACAGAAATCTTTGAACTTATCATCATTTGAAATAATATGAACCGTAGTAGAAATATCTTTATTGTCGATCTTTGTAGTTACGGCAAGATGATCTTCCTCATATACATCTTTAACTCCCTTTAAAGAATGTATTTTAGATGTCATGTCATTTGATTTGGCTGAAATTGTAGCATCATAGTGATAGATGACATTATATTGTTGATTAACAATATCTGAAATACTATCGTTAATACCAAAACCAGCAACCAATAATGCAGAGCATCCTGCAATACCAATGATTGTCATGAAGAATCTCTTTTTATAACGGAAAATATTTCTTGCGGTTACCTTCTGTAAGAAAGACAAATGCTTCCATATAAATGGAATTTTTTCTAGAAGAATTTTTTTGCCAGCTTTTGCAGCCTTAGGACGCATTAACTGACTAGGCATTTCAATCAATTCACTATAAATAGAATATAGCGTGGCTAGTAGTGTAATGCCAGTAACAGATCCACTGGCTAATAAGATAAGACCAGGCTGGAATAGAAATTGAATTTTTTCAATGTTATATAAAGTATTCCAAGCATTAAAGATGACAGTTGGAAACAAATACATTCCTAAAGAACACCCTAAAATAGATCCTAAAACACTTGCACTAAATGCATAAATTATATATTTAAATGCAATTTGACTTTTTGAATAACCAAGAGCTTTTAAAGTTCCCATTTCATTTCTTTGTTCATCTACCATTCGTGTCATGGTTGTCATACAAACTAAAGCAGCTACTAAGAAGAAGAATACAGGGAATACTTTCGCAATACCATCCATACGATCCGCACAAGCACCGTAATCACGATAAGAATAATGAGAGTCACGATCTAAAACAATCCATTTTCCCTCCATTTTATCAATTTCTTCTTGTGCCTCATTTATTTCTCTTAAGGCATCGTGTTTTCGAACATTAAACTCTGCTTTAGATAGTGCTAGCTTTTCAATGTTTGAATTTATTTCATTTTTAGCATCTTGAATTTTGGATACGCCATCCTCATATTGCGATTCACCATTTACTAGATTTACATAAGCACTATTTAATTGATCTTTTGCATTCAATAACTGATTTAACTGAGATTGCAATTCCGCTTTTTTTGCGACACCGGCTTGAATTTGGTCAATTGCATTCTGAAGTTGTGGTATAGCCGCTTCTAACTCCGCTTTTTTGGCGATGGTATTATCAATTTCAGCAATCTTTCCTTGTAGATATATTTTTCCGTTGTTTAGGTTTTCAATTACCTTATTCTTTATAGCTTCAGACGATTCATCTGTACTAGGCGTGTTTTGAGCTTTTTCAATTGAGATGTCTATCAAATCAATAGAATCTTGAATCATTTTACGTTGCATATTAAGATCATCCATTGCTGCATTAATTTGATCCAAACCATTTTCAGCTTGTTCTTTCTGAGACAATAACTCAGGAAGTTTTTGTTCACTCTCTTCAATTTGAGCAATCGCATTTTGCAGAGTTGGAATGTTATCTAATACTTTGATGTTTTGGTAATACTCATTCCACCCTTGATTAATTTGATTTTTAGAATTTTGAAGTTTAATTTCATTATTTTGAATCTCTGCTAGACCCGAATCAATCTTGTCTTGTGCATCATTCAATTTGTTTTCAGCATCATTCAATTCATTGGTTGCTTCCTGTTTTTTTTCATCTAATTTAGATTGATAAGACTGAATGCGTGCATCGATTTGTTTGTTTGCGATTTTCTTGATTCTTTTAAGTACTGGATCAACAACATCAAAATATGCACCGCTATAACAATCTAATTCTTTTGCACCTTTAACACAAACATCAACTTCTGTATAATAATCCTTTAATACATTTGAATTTTGTACATATATAAAAGAGTTTACCGTCCCTGAACCAATATTACTGGATCCTTTCTCATAAGATAAGTAATTTGGGTTATAACAAGTACCAACAATTTTATAATTTGTGTTTTTCAAGGACTTAGATAAAGCTTCATCTGTACCACTCTGTAATTTGATTGTATCTCCAATATGGAAAGTACCATATAATTTATTTGTAGCAGAGCTAGCCTCAACCAAACACTCATTTTCTCTTTCAGGCATTCTTCCTTCGACTATACGGATTTTATTCATCTTTTGATCAATCTCATAAGAAATGACTTTAATAACCATTTGTGTTGAATCAATCTGAGACAATGTATCCATTGAAAAGTTTGGCTGTACGGATTGGACACCCTTTAATTTTTTTATGGCCTTTACATCTTTTTTGGTAAGTCCCAACGATGAATAGATTTGTATATCTTGAACATTATATTTATCAAAATACATATCGGCACTGTTTTTCATATCCGGTGCACTCGCTTTAATGCCGGCAAAGAATGCCACACCAATTGCGACAATACAAAGGATAGATAGAAAACGACCGAGGGAGATTTTAATTTCACGGAAAATATCTTTTAAATAAGAAGAAAGCATATTAATACTCTATGTCATTTACATCCATAGGATGCTCATTACATGTAATACTTTCAATTTTTCCACTACGAACTTTAATGACCTTATCTCCCATTGGTGTTAATGCTAAGTTGTGGGTAATAACTATGACAGTTTTATTTTGCGTTCTACACGTATCTTGTAAGACCTTAAGAACCTGTTTACCTGTTTGATAATCCAAAGCACCTGTGGGTTCATCACAAAGTAAAAGCTTTGGGTTTTTAGCTAATGCCCTTGCGATTGCGACACGCTGCTGCTCACCGCCAGAAAGCTGGCTAGGGAAGTTGAACATTCTATCTTTTAGTCCAACAAGTTCTATAGTTTCATCTATATCAAGTGGTTTCTTACAAATTTGTGTTGCAAGTTCAACATTTTCGCGAAGAGTAAGATTTTGAACTAGATTATAAAACTGGAAAACAAATCCAACATCATATCTTCTATAAAGTGTCATATCCTTTTCTTTATAAGAACTGATTTCACGACCATCTACAATGATTCTTCCTTCACTGACAGTATCCATTCCACCCAGTAGATTTAGGATAGTACTTTTACCAGCACCACTGGCTCCTGCGATAATCACAAACTCGCCTTGTTGTATTTCAAAACTCACATCATCTAACGCATGTATGTCGATTTCGCCCATATGATAAGTCTTTTTTACATTTTCAAAAGAAATGAAAGCGCTCATACAAATCACCTCAAACTAATTATATCAGACATTTGAGAAAATTAATATTTCATGTTAGGATTAGGATGATTTCAAAAAAAGGAGGGTTTTAATGAAGGTTCGAGTATTGACAGAAAGTGGTTGTGGATTAACCAAACAAGAAGCACAAGCGTTAGGAATTGATTTTTTACCTTTACAGGTTCAAATAGAAGATAAAACATATTTAGATGGGGTGAATTTAACAGTAGAAGAATTAAATTCATTCTTAGAAAGAGGCTTTATGCCTCAAACAAGCATGCCACCATTAGGCGATATTGAGGCTTTATTAGAATCATATAAAAATAATGGTATTACGGATGTTATTTTGATAACTCTATCAAATGGATTATCAGGAACAAATCAGGCAATACAGGCATCTGGTAAATGGCATGGGGTTAAAATTCATACATTAGATATATATACTACTTTAGGTGTGGAAAAATATTTGGTGTTATCAGCTCAAAAATTAGTTGAACAAGAAATACACCCAGAAGAAATCATTTCACGTTTAAAAGACAGCGTAGATCATTCACGTGGTTTTTTAATTCCAGAAGATTTAGATCATCTAGCTAAGGGAGGACGATTAACTCCAATGGCAGCTAAGCTTGCAGGAATGTTGAAAATTAAACCAATCTTGGAAGTATCTAAAAATACTGAAGGAAAAGTCGATGTTTTTGATAAAGTACGTACAATGTCCAAAGCTATTAAAAAAGCTGTTAAAGTGATTTCAAAAGATGCGAATGCACAAGATTATGAATTTTATGTATTAAACGGAGAAAATCAAGAAGGTACACAAATTGCGATAGATGAGCTACACGATGTATTTGGCGAAGATATTCAAATTCATACAGATCCAATGTATGCCGTTATTGCGGTTCATACAGGATTAGGTGCTGTAGGAATTCAATTTGTGAAAAAAGTAAAGGGGGCCTAGCCATGAAGATTGCATTTGTGACGGATACCGGAACAGGCCAGCATCCAGACTATTGGAAAGAAAAAGGAATTTATTGTCTTCCATTACAAATTACTTGTGATGGTGAATCAAAAGATGAATATACCGAAATTACATATTCTGAAGTGATTCAAAAATTACATGAGAAAAAGGTTTTAAAAACATCTTTACCAAGTTTAGGCAAAATTCAAGATTGTTTTGAAGAATTAAAAAATGAAGGATATGACACAATTTTTGCGGTTCCTATTTGTCGAGGATTATCCGGAACATTGGATTCTATGGAAATGATTGCGAATCAATTAGAAATGAAATTTGTAGGCGTTGACTGTTATTGCACAGCGGTTGAACAAGGATGTATGATTGAGACAGCTAAAAAGATGTATGAAGCAAACATTCCAATTGATGAAATTATTAAAAAACTACAAAGCATTGCGGATAGTTGTGAAACTGTGTTGTTGTGTGATGATTTAGATCATATGAAACGTGGTGGAAGATTGACACCAATGGCTGCGGCACTAGGTGGTTTATTGAAAATCAAACCTGTTTTACACATTGGTAAAAGTACGAATGGAAAAGTAGATGTATTAGATAAAGTTCGTACAATGAAACGTGCTCAAGATCGTGTTATTAAACATTTAAAAGAATTGAATGTAGATTCTAATTATACATTTATTGTTGCGCACGTTGATGCATTAGATGCTGCAAAATTGTATGCTCAAAAGATTGAAAGCCAAATAGAAGGCGCTAAAGTAAAAGTAATCAATTTAGTAAGTGCAGTCGGAATTCATACGGGACTTGGCTGCTTAGCATTACAAGTATTTAATGAAATGAAAGAGCAATAGGAATTGAGTGAGTGAAATCATTCAATTCCTTTTTGTTTGTATAAAAGTGTAGTAAAATTTAAATATGAAAATCAATGAAAAACTAACAAAACCAATTACGGAAGTCAATTATTTACGAGCTGAAAATGTGGATCGATATCGCGTTATTATTCGATATTTTTATGAGCAATATGAGAAAATTCAATATTGGCTATATAAAGAAGATGTATTTGAAGCTATGATTCAAACAGGACTTTTTCCAAATTATACGCTAGATCAATGTCAATCAGATTTATCTTCATTAACGGAGTGGAAAAATTTGATTGCGATTCAAGATACATCTAAGGTAACGTCAATTGAGGAGTTTAAAAACAGAAAATATCGTTATCAATTATCTGAGTATACGATTGAAATTGAACGTATGACTTTAAAACTAGAAAATTTACAAGTTGAAGGAGCATCTCTTGAGCCAACTTTACTTGAAAGAATTCAATATCAAATTATGCGTATTGAAACTTTACAAGATGCGAGTATAGAAGAAATTCATACGTGGTGGAAAGATTTAAATGCAGATTTTATTCGTTTGAACCAAAATTATCAAGATTATATTCGAACTTTAAATAGTGCAAAAGCAGAGGAAATGATGAAAACAGAGTCATTCTTATTATTTAAAGAAAAGATCATTTCTTATTTAAGAAATTTTGTCAAAGGCTTACAAGAACACGCAATGATTTTAGAGGATTATATTCAAAATATACCATTTGAAACCATTGTTATTTTGATTGAAAAAGCTGTGAATTATGAAATGTCTATTCCAAGAATGGATGATAAAATTCAAAAACAAGACATATATGACAATTTTATGGCGAGATGGGATAGCATATACAGTTGGTTTGTGGGAAAAAATGGAATTAGCGAAGTAAATCGCATGTCCGATATAACGAATGAAATCATCCGTAAAATCACGCGTTATGCCCAACAGATTGGAGAACTACAGAATCAAGGTGCCAATCGAGCCGAAGAATACAAACATATTGCAGATTTATTTGGTAAATGCCAAGACTTAAATCAAGCCCATAAAATGAGTGCCTTGTTTTTTGGTGTGGATAAACCACTACATATGCAAGCTATTCATAATCGGAATACAGATTCTATTGATAGTGGTGTATATGAAGAAGAAACAACATATTACGCACTAGAACCTAGAACTCGAGTAGCTACAGTAAAGACAAAGAGACAACCGGCTCAAGATTATAATTTAGAAAAAGAGCAACAACGATTAGAAATATTAGAACATAAACAAGCGCAAAACGAAAAATTAAAGACTTATATTCAAGATGGAGTGGTTGACTTTGAAAAAATAGATATATTAGATGATGAATCTAGAAAAATACTATTATCATGGTTATCTAAAGGATTGAATGATGTTAGTAAGACTGCAAAAACAGATGATGGTCGCGATTTTTATATCGATGATTCTAATTTAAAAACAATAGAGGTCAAATGCGAAGATGGAATCTTTGTGATGCCTAGTTATCGTATTTGTTTTAAGAGGTAGCCGACATGGATGCATTACAAGAATTATTAAAACGTAAATGGATTCTACGAAAAGAAGATCCAGACTTATATAACATGGTGAGAGATTCAGTAAAAGAAATTCGTAAATTTGTACAAGAAAAGTTTGGCTATATGATTATTGTTACTCCATATCTAATTAAATTAGAAAAAATACCAGGATATGTTGAAGAATGGATGGGAATCCAAGAATTTCAATCCGTTCAAGAATATCAAATGTTTTGTTTTGTATTGTTGTTTTTGGAATCAAAAGAACGCGAAGAACAATTTGTACTATCTTCATTAACAGAATATATTCAAATGCAATTTCAAGAAGGAGTGATTGATTGGACGCACTTTAATACTCGAAGGCAATTGGTACGTGTATTAAAATACTGTCTATCTATCCACATTATTGAACTGGATGATGGAAGTGAAGAAGGTTTTATCAAGAACAAGGATACCGAAGCTTTATATGAAAATACAGGATATTCTCGATATGTAATTCGTAATTTTGCCCATGATATAATGGACATTCATTCATTGGAAGATATAAAAAAATCAGAGTGGTTTTCTATGGAAGAAGATCGAGGTGTTGTAAGAAGACAAAGAGTGTATAGACGATTGTTGTTGTCACCAGGCATCTATAGAACAGATAAAAATGATGAGGATTTTGTGTATGTTCGACATTATTATCGTCAAATCGAAAAGGATTTTCAAAGTATTATGCCATGCGATCTACATTTACATGCTTCAAGTAGCTATATTGTCCTGGATGAAGATTGTAATGTAGGAACAATCTTTCCAAGTCGAAATACAATTTCAGATTTAGTTTTAGTTTGTATGCAGCAAATTACTAAAAAAATAAAGAATGGAATGTTAAAAGTAAATGAGGAAGAAATCACCTATATAGAAAAGGAACTTTTATTAAAATGGATGCGTAAATGGATCAAAGATAATTTAGCGTTTCTTCCTAAAAAATATCAAGATATGGGTGAATCTTTGGTGAGTGAAAACGTGTTAGATACAATGAAAAATTATGGATTTGTGGATGAAGAAGAAAATCGAATTAAAATCAATCCAATTTGTGGAAAAATTGGTGGTGGATTTGATGTTGAGGTGAAAAGAAATGTTAACAAGTAAATGGCATATGCACCGTATGGGCCTGATTGATTTTTGGTATTATACAAATGAAGAATTTTATTTTAAAAATGGTCATATTCTCTTAAGAGGAAGCAATGGAAGTGGAAAATCGGTTACGATGCAAAGCTTTATTCCTATCTTATTAGATGGAAATAAGAATAGTGAACGTTTAGATGCGTTTGGTACCAAAGCTCGAAAGATGGAAACCTATTTAATTGATGAAAATTCAACTCGAGATGAACGAATTGCATATTTATATTTAGAATTCAAAAGAGAAGATTCCGATATTTATAAAACAATTGGAATGGGAATGAGAGCACGAAAGAACAAGCCTTTAGATACTTGGTATTTTGTGATTGAAGACAATCAACGCATTGGTAAAGATATTCAGCTGATGGAGCATAATTTAGCAATATCGAAACAAAGCTTAAAAAATCGAATTCAACATCAATTTATTGAAACACAACGAGAATATATGGCTCGGGTGAATCAAGCTCTTTTTCAATTTCCAACACTAGATGATTATAAAGAAAGTATCAACTTGTTAGTTAAATTGCGTTCTCCAAAATTAAGCAACTCATTAAAGCCAACAATAATCAATGAATTGTTGTCAGAATCTTTACAACCTTTAAGTGAAGATGATTTACGCCCTTTAACAGAAGCATTATCCAATATGGATGAAGTCCAAAATCGTTTAGAAGTATTAAAACAAAGTCAACAGGCAGCTAAATCAATTCAAAATGTATATGAACAATATAATTATGCTTTATTAGATAAGAAAAGTTTGCAGTATGTAGAACAAAAAAATAAATTGGATGAATTGACAAAGAAACAGAAAGAGTTATATGAACAAAAGAATCACGCGAGTGAAATGATTCTTGAAATCAAAAAACAATTAGGCGATATAAATGTCGAAAAATCCGTACTTGAAGAAGAATATAGTGGCTTGGCCAAACAAGATCTACTTCAATTGGCTAGTGATGTACAACGATATAAAGAGGATTTGACACAACAAGAAAAAGCTCTAAAGAACAAGGCGCAACAAGAATCAAATAAAGATAATGCATATGTTTCATGTAAATTAAAGTATGATAAGCAAAAAGATTATAATGATTCTTTAGAATATGAGATTCATAAAAACTTCAAACAATTAGACCAATTGAATGAAAATATGCAGTTTGATGAGCATATAGCTTTAAAACAAGATTTTTTAATGAATCTAAATCATACTTATGATTTTAATTACACAAAATCAAAAATTGATAAAGAATTGAGTGTATTAAATCAAGGGTTGGAGTTGTTTCAAAAAATCAATAATCAAAAAGTATTATTAAATCATGTACAAGATGATTATGAAAAAGAACAAAGTCTTTTAGAACAAATTGAAACTGAATTAAGAGCATATCAAGAACAATTTCGATTGTTGAAAGAAGAATATCACGAAAAATTTTTAGCTTGGAATGAATCCAATCAAATTTTAAAAATGGATGCATCGACAATGAAAAAGTTTTTTGAAATTATATCGGATTATGGAAATACAGAAAGATATTATGAAATTGATCAAGATATTCACAATCGTTATGTTTGGTATTTAAAAAATCAAACGGAGACGATTTCAAAATTATCTATTGAAATTAAACAATTAACGAAGGAACTGCAACAGATTCAAGAACAATATGAATATTGGAATTGTTTAAAAGATCCTCAACCAGATATTGTCAAAGAACAAGAAAAGGCAAGACAATACTTAGAGGAAAAGAAAATTCCATTCATCCCTATGTATACTTTATTGGATTTTGATGATTCTTTAAATCAAGATGAAAAAAATACGATAGAAGAGCAATTGTTAAGCAGTGGTTTAATGACAGCTTTGATTATTCCTGATATGTATCAAGAAGAAATTTTAAATCTACCAAAAGGTATGAAAGAATCCTTCTTATTTACACATAATAAAATAGAAGAACTAGAAATTTGTATTCTACATTCTAAAATTGATTATATTTCTTTATGCGATACTTTTGGATTGCATGAAGGTTCTGTGAAATTCTTTGACAATGGTTTTGAAATAGGAAATATCTGTAGTGTAATTAGTCAAACAAGAAAATCAATTTTTATTGGAAAAGCTTCTAGAGAGGCTTATCGAAAAAGTCAATTGGATAAGCTACAAGAAGATATAAATATAAAAAAAGAAAGTATTCAAGAATTAGAAAGCAATTTGAAAATTGCACAAGATAAAGTAAAAGTTTTAGAAAAAGAATATGCTAGTTATCCTAAAAAAGCAGATTTAGATTCAAGTTTATTCGATGTAAATCGAATGCTTTTAAAGCAAGAACATTCCATAGAACAAATTAAAAAATATATTGAACAAAGAAATCAATATCAAATATGTATTCAAAATTTAAATAAAGAAATAACAAATATTTCTGAGAAATTAGGAATCTCGAACACAGAAGATGTCTTTAGATTAAGAAAAGATTTATTTATTGAATATAAAGATGAACTTGTTCAAATGGAATCTATACATGAAAAGTATATTGTGAATATAGATTTATTTATATCTCTAGAATCACAATTGGAAGATTTGAGAATAGATTTAGACTCTATTCGATATGAGAAGAAACAATTGGAAATCCAACTTCAAAAACTACAACAATTGATTTCAGTAAAAGAAGTACAATTGAATGAGATGGGATATGAAAAAATTAAGGAACGAATGTCAAAGATTATGAATCGTTTGGATGAAATTCCAAAAGTTGTTTCAAATCTATATCAAGAAGATGGAAGATGGCAAAATATTAAAGAACAATGTGAAAAGGATATTTTAGAAAACACTTCTTCAATAGAAACGCAAAGTACAAAAGCAGAAAGTTATAAAAAGTATTATGAATCTGAATTAGATTTAGGATATGTTTCCATTGAAGAAAAGAATCCTGTGTCCATTCATAAACATATTGTAAATTTATATCCAAATTTAAAAAATAAAGATACTTTGGGAAATGATCTTCAAACTGTATTTTTTATGAACCGAGGTTTCTTGCAAGATTATAACCTTCATTTTATTACATTGTTTGATGACCAAGAAGATACAATGACACGTTTAGATATTAAAGCTCGATATAAAGGAAAACAAATTGATTTCACGATGTTATTAAAACAGCTTGAGATCGACATTGAAAAACAATCTGAATTGGTAAGTAGCCAAGACCGACATTTAATTGAAGATGTATTAGTGAATACGATTTCAAGTAAAATACGTGTTCATATTCGAAGTAGTAAACGATGGATTGAAACTATGAATAAGTATATGAAAGAAATGAATACAAGTAGTACTTTAAAACTTGGATTGCAATGGAAATCAAAAAAAGCAGAAAATGAAGATGAACTAAATTCAGAATCTTTAGTCCGCTTATTAGAAAAAGATTTACAGTTGTTAAAAGAATCAGATTTTCAAGCATTATCCAATCATTTCCGTTCTAAAATTAAATGTGCCAGAAGAAATGCAGAAGACCCGAATTCAAATTTGAGTTTTCATCAAGCAATGAAAGACTTATTAGATTATCGTTCATGGTTTGATTTTACAATCATGTATGAAATTGGAAATGAAAAACGCAAAGAGCTGACGAACAATCGCTTTTATGTATTTAGCGGTGGTGAAAAGGCCATGGCTATGTATGTTCCTTTGTTCTCGGCAGTAGCCGCAAAATTTGCCTATGCCAGTGATGATGCACCTTTGATTATTGCTTTGGATGAAGCATTTGCAGGAGTGGATTCTAAAAACATTGATTCCATGTTTGGATTGATTAAAAAATTTGGCTTTGATTATATTATGAATTCCCAAGTGTTATGGGGAGATTATCCAAATGTAGATGCCCTAGCAATCTATGAATTATATCGGCAAAATGATGCTAAATATGTAACTACAATACGTTATGAATGGGATGGCCATGTTAAAAGGTTGGTTGATGCATGATGAATGAAGAATTTTGCCAATATTTATATGACAATGAATTTTCTGAATTTATGCAACTGTGGAAAAAGCAATATGAAAAATATGGCACTTGCAAAGGAAGTATTGATCTAATATTAAATGACTCAAATCGTGAATGTATGAGTGGCTTAATGGGAAAAGATTATTATGGTGTTGATTGTGCACATATTACTTTTCAACAACTTCAAAAGGCAATATCAAATACCAAATATGAGAATTGTGATTTTAACGAAGTGTTAAAAATGTACTTTAATCATGATATTTTGACAAATAAAAATCGACAAGAACAAGAACAGACGCGAATTCAAAATATATTTAAACATCTTTTAGAACAAGAAGGAAAAAGCCAACAGTGGATTCATCATATATATACCGACCATGATTCTGTCTATGTTCGTATTGTGCAAGCTTCAAAAGAAAATGAACAAAAATGTATAAATACGGTAGACGTAGTGATGAAGGCTTTAAACCAATTGCCAATGTGGCAAGATAAGAAAGAAAATATATCTATTTTTGCTAGCTTACATACAAAAAATCCACATGCTTTTGATAAGAATACTTTTCCCTATTATTTATTGATGCATGGAATTGTTTATTTTCTAAAAGTAGATTTTCCTAAAACAAATTTGGAACAAAATGAAATTCTATATCGTGCAGGACTCTACCAAGATGGCATTAGCAATTATTGTAGTATCGCAAGACTTCAAGCGTTGAATGAAAACTATCAACCACATTTAGGTTGGACAGGATTTTATGATTCGTACGAAGCTTTAAATGTGAATATGGATAATTTATTACATATTCGCTCTATTGTATATTGTGATAGAGTTTATGTTGTAGAAAATCCAGCTGTATTTCAAGCTTTGCTGAAAATGATAAAGAAAGAAAAAATCGATAAGATTGGTTTAGTATGTACGAATGGACAATTGAATTATTCAGCCTATCTTCTTTTAGATATAATGGTGAGTTCGAATATTGAGACTTATTATAGTGGAGATATGGATCCAGAAGGACTATTGATAGCTGATAAAATTAAACAAAGATATCCCAATATTAGACTCTGGTGTTACGATGAAAAATATTATGATATTTCTAAATCAAAAGAGCAGGCAACAGATCAAAGAATGCATATGTTAGATGCTTTAAAAGATGAAACATTGATTCGAATTGGAAAGTGTATTCAAGAAAACCAAAACAGAGTTGGATATCAAGAAAATATGATTAAGGAATATTACAATAGCTTTAGATTCGATGTAAAAAAAACGCCTATATCCATTGGATAGGCGTTTCATTGTTTTTAACTAGATATTCATTCGCAAGCTTAAAATGATTGTTTCCAAAGAACCCTCGATAAGCACTTAAAGGACTAGGATGCGGACTTGTGAGAATTAAATGTTTTGGGTTTGTCAGTAATTTTTTAGATTGAATCGCTTTAGCACCCCACAATAAGAAGACAACAGGACCATCTTTATCATTAATCCATCTTAAAGCTTCATTCGTGAAATTTTGCCAACCCATATCTTGATGTGATAAAGGCTTATGCTCTTCAACTGTAAGAATCGTATTCATTAATAGTACTCCTTGTTTAGCCCAATCCGTTAAATCGCCAGTGCGATGAACAGGTATTCCATATTCATTTTCCAGTTCCTTATACATGTTTTGTAAAGATGGAGGTAAAGGAAAGTTACTTGGTACACTAAAAGAATAACCTTGAGCTTGTCCTGGACCATGATATGGATCTTGTCCTAAAATAACAACTTTTGTATCTTTTAAAGAAGTTGTTTTAAAGGCTGCAAAAATATTTTCTTTTGCAGGATAGATATTTTTTGTTTTATATTCCTTGGCTAAAAAGTAACGTAAATTTTGTAAATAATCTTTTTGTATTTCTTGATCAAACAATGGATCCCAATCATTATTCATTATCATGTGATTCACTTCTTTCTTTAGTGATATAATAATACCATGAATGTACAAGATAAAATAAATAAAATGGAAAATTGTCGTGGAAAAAATCACGATCTATTAGAATTTAGACAATGGTTAACAGATGCATTACCAAGTCATATAGCTTTAAAAAAGATTCAGGTTGCAGGAACAAATGGAAAGGGAAGTACTTCAATTTGGTTAAGAGACTTGTTGATGAAAAAAGGATATAGAGTAGGTGTTTTTACATCTCCACATTTGATTCATCATACAGAAAGAATACGTGTGAATGATTCATGTATTTCACTAGCTGATTGGGAAAGAATCTACGATCAATATGAAGAATTATTCTCATTACACAAGATGACAATGTTTGAAATGGATCTATGGATGTCACTGGCGTATTTTATTGAACAACAAGTTGATTATTGCATTATTGAAGCAGGAATGGGTGGTCGTTTAGATGCAACAACAGCTTTGGATTATAAAGCCTGCTTAATTACAAATGTTGGACTCGATCATACAGAATACTTAGGGGATACTTTTGAACAGGTTGCATATGAGAAATCAGGTATATTTAAACCCAATGTACCGGCTTTGACAACCGAAGATAAACCGGAATGCCAAAAAGTAATGGAGCTTGTTGCAGATTATATGAAAACGCCACTATGTTTTATTGATTGTCAAGAAACAGATGTATTGAGATGGAATGGAATGACCTTTCATCTAAATCCACCATTATATCAGGCTAAAAATCTTTCACTTGCATTAGAAACGTTGAATGTACTGGGAATTTGGCTAGAAGAAAATGAAATTCAACAAGTAATCGATCATTTTCATTGGGCAGGCCGATATATGGTTCTTAGAAAAAAACCATTGGTTTTATTAGATGGAGCACATAACGTACATGGAATAACAGCGTTGATACATTCTTTGAAGGATTTTAAAGGAAAAATTTATTTTTCAGTATTAAAAGAGAAGGATGCACCACACATGATAAAACTTCTACAAACCATTAGTAAAGATATTACATTGGTAGAAATTTCAAGTGCTCGTTTATATCCATTAGAAAAATTAGGGTATCCAATCATTACAGTGGATGAATTAATTTCAAGGCTTAAAGATACAAAAGAAGACAGTTTATTATGTGGTTCTTTATATTATGTTGGAGAAGTATTAGAAAAATGGGGCAATGTTTGACATGCCCCCATTTTAGTGCTTACAATTGTTCTGGTGAGATTGGAGCGATAATATGTTTACAATTGAGGATTTTTTGCGTGTATCGAATCAAATGAGGGATTATTATGCAAAAAAAATAAAAGATAGTTTTCAAGAATTTAATTTTTCACCAAATGAAATATCTATCTTGATTGTTTTAAAGAATAATTCAACTATTACAACAAGTACGGAATTAAAAGTGGTGTTAGGCGTTTCAAAGACTCTGATTTCTAGAAGTGTTGATTCGTTGGAAAAAAAGGGACTTATTTGTACTTGCATAGATGAAAAAGATAGTCGAATACACCATTTACAACTCACAGGCGAGTGTAAACCTATTTTAAAGATTATTGATGAAGAGATTGGTAAAATCAATAAAACATTATTTAATGATGTGTCTGTAGAAGAAATGAAAAGCTTGAAGCAGACGATGAGTAAATTACAGAAGTGTGTTGAAAAAGAAGAATAGTTATATAGCATATAACCACTAAACTTGCTACAATAATAGTAACAAGGGAGGTGTTCTTATGGACAACACAGTTTTGTATGATCTTTCTTATGGTATGTATGCCGTGGGTGTAAAAGATGGCATGCGCGAATGCGGATGTATTGTGAATACTGTATTTCAGGTTTCCACGATAGGACCGCTAATTGCCTTGAGTATGAACAAAGATAATTATACTTGTTCATTAATTGAAAAAAGTAGATGCTTTTCTTTATCAATCTTGCCTGAAACAATAGATTCACAAGTCATTACAGACTTAGGCTTTCAGACAGGAAAAGATAAAGATAAGTGGAAAAATTTGAATCATCATTTATTTACAGAATTGCCTGTTGTAGATGGTGCATTAGGGTACATGATGTGTGAAGTACAAAGTCAGATGGATGCAGGAACACACTTTGTATTCTTGGCAAAAGTTGTTGATGCCAAGAAAGGTGATTCTGGTAAACCAATGACCTATGCGTATTATCATAATGTATTAAAACAGAGTGCTCCTTCGAAAGCACCTACATACAGAAAAGAAGAAAAGTGGGTATGCAGCGTTTGTGGATATGTATATGATGGGGATGATTTTGAAAGTGAACCAGATGATTATGTATGTCCGGTTTGTGGAGCTAAAAAAGAAATGTTTAAATTACAGTAAAAAAGGTGGACCGATTAACGGTTCACCTTTGGTTTTAATTGAATACATGTTTTCATGACTAAATACAAAATAACAACTTGGAATGGCAATGAAATTAAGTTTTTGATTAATTTCGGACCTGCAATCACTAAGAATGGAGTTCCCCATAACATAGATGTAAATAGTGTGTTTAAGAACAAACTAACAACGACATCATATGTAATACGACATAAGATAACGCGAATCCAAGTGATTTTTTCACAGTTATAGAAGTATGCTGAGAAAATACATGCACTAGCCATTGTAGAAATCATAAAGATTGGATAATACGCACCTACAGGTTTGACCATGTAATTGACTAAGTCTAAAAGTGGTGCAAGCACTAAGTTTGGAACAGGTCCATAAAGTAAGCAGCTAGCAGCCGTTGCAATAGAAGCAAAGCCTATTTTTAACTGGTTTGTGATTTGGATGGATCCAAACAAGTTAAGAATAACATTTAGGGCAAAAAATAATGCCACACCTACGATAACACGCACGTTTTTTAATAAGCGTGCATTTTCTTTTAACATTACAAAGTATTGATTCATATATAAAAAGACCTCCTTTTTCCATATTGCGATACAAAAAAAGAAAGCCTTTAATTTTTTGGATCACAACAGCGGGATGCAAAATATGTACCGCAAGAATAACTTTTCGTTCCTTAACCAACTCCCCGTGTTAAAGACACTTAACGCACATATTTTTACTCTGTATGTAGTTGAATTATATGTATTAAAAAGAGATCTGTCAACAGATCTCTTTAATTGTTATTCAATTGTAGCTTTGTCTAACGCTTTAACGAAGTCATACAATGCAGCTGTATCTAAGTTTTTGATCTTTTTGTTGTATAGATCATAGTAACTTAAACCATTAATTGCTACATATGGACATAAAGCAGAAATTTTTTCGTAAGCTTCTTTATAAGCAGCTGTACTTGCAGCTTGATCCGTTGTATGTAATGCAGTATCTAGTAATGCATCTAGATCAGGATCTGATAAACGAGCTGTGTTATCTGTTTGACCAGTTTGGCATAATAAGTTGATACCAGTGTCATCACCTGAACCAAATTGCCATCCCATGTAAGATACTTCCCAATCGTTAACTGTATCATCACCTTGAACAGTCGCCATCATTGTGTTGAATTCACTTAAGTTCGTTTTGAAATCAACGCCTAATTCATCTCCCCAAGCTTTTTCTAGCATTGGAAGCATCGTATCTAATTGGTCTTTACCTTTTGTAGAAACCATACGAACGGTTAATTTTTGCCCATCTTTTTCACGCTTTCCATCACTTCCAACAGTCCATCCAGCATCATCTAAGATTTGTTTAGCTTTTTCAATATCATAGTCATAGTAAGTCATGTTGTCATCTTTTTCTTTACCAGTAATGATATCACCTAATTGTGATGAAATTGGGTTAGCCATTAATACAGGAACAAAACCAGGTTGAGTTTTCTTAACATCTTTGCTTCCTTTAGAGAATGAGTAGTAGCTATCAACAAATGATTGACGGTCAATCGCATAAGTTAATGCTTGACGTACAGCAGGATCTGCAGTGGCTCCAGCTTCACAGTTGTAAATAAAGTATTGCATTGAGCTTGATGCGTAGTTGTTGTAAGTTAAGTTCTTATCTAAACTAGCTGTACCAACTTTATCGGCATTATCAGCTTGTGGTAATAAGTCAACAGTTCCTTTTTGAAGTTCTTGAAGTTCTGTTGAAGTATCACAAATCTTCATTACAACATTATCAATTTGGTATTCTCCATCTTTAGCTTTAAATTTATCATTCTTGACAAATGTAGCAGCTGAATCTTTTTGGAAGTTTTTCAATACATATGGTCCAGTACCAATTGGTTCACTAGCCTTGTCTTCAAACATCTTTGTATCACCTTTTTTGTATTTTTTGAATTGTGAATTAGAGATGATTGGGAATGTACCAACTTGACTGATTGCATCGATTCTTGGTGTTGCCAAGTGGAAAGCAACTGTGTAATCGTCGATTTTTTCAACACCGCTTAGAGTTTTGGCATCTCCATCGTGATATTCTTTATAACCTTCTAAGTAATCAACATATGTTGAGAAACGACCAGTATAGCTTGGGTCAGCCATAGCTGTAAATGTTAATACAACATCATCTGCATCCAATTTAGATCCATCAGAGAATTTCACTCCTTTTTTCAATTTGAATGTTAATGTTGATCCATCCTCGCTAATAGTTGGTTGTTCAGTAGCAAGTTGTGGTTGTAATTGATTATCACGATCATAGCTCAACATACTTTGATAAACCATTTCAATAACGTAATCATCATATACAGTTTGATAATACAATGGAGAAAAAATTCCATTGAAACCTGTGTTTAAACCTACTGTCAACGTTTTACCATTTGCACCAGATGATCCACTAGCACAACCAGTCATCATTACAGCTGCCATACATACGGCACCGGCCTTTTTTAAATAGTGACTTGTTTTCATAATTTGCACCTATCCCTTCTTGTGATGTCACTAGTGTAAAACTTTACAATGAAAAATGCAAGCTAAATTTACATTATTTTACATTTGTATGTAAAATAATTACATTTAATACAGAATGTATAAGATATATGAACAATTAGTTATTTTACATATACACGATCAACAAATAAACTATGAGAAAAAGTTCACATTGTTTTTGTGGTAAATAAAGCATTTTTGGACTATACTTTGATAGAAAAGAGGTAGTTAAAGTTATGATTATTGATGAATTAGAAAAAAAGGTCCAAGGAAAGGGAGTACGTATCGTATTCACTGAAGGATGGGATCCACGTGTACAAAAGGCAGCTATTGATTTGAAAAACAATGATATTGTTTGCCCAGTATTATTAGGAACTCCAGAAGAAATTGCTGGTTGTGCACAAAAGAATAGTTTAAATGTTGAAGGAATCGAACAAATCGATCCAAATAACTTCGAACATATGGATGAAATGGTTCGTAAAATGGTTGAATTGCGTCGTGGTAAAATGGACGAAGAAAAAGTTCGTAAAGCATTGAAGAGCACAAACTATTTTGGAACTATGTTAGTTCAAATGGGATATGCTGATGGATTATTAGGTGGTGCTACATATTCTACAGCTGATACTGTACGTCCAGCATTACAATTAGTAAAAACAGCTCCAGGAAACCAATTAGTTTCTTCTTGCTTCATTTTAATTAAAGAAGAATCTCAATTGATTATGGGTGACTGCTCAATCAATATCAATCCTAACACAGACGATTTAGTAGAAATCACAATGCAAACAGCTAAGTCAGCTCGTCAATTTGGTGTAGAACCAAAAGTTGCATTATTATCATACTCTACAATGGGTAGTGCAAAAGGTGAATGTGTTGCTAAAATGACTGAAGCAAGTGATCGTTTACGCCGTATTGCTGACTTCGATATTGATGGAGAAATGCAATTTGACTGTGCAGTAAGTGAAGAAGTTGCTAAATTAAAAGCACCAGAATCAAAAGTTGCTGGACACGCAAATACATTTATCTTCCCTAACTTATCAAGTGGAAACATTGGATACAAAATTGCCGCTCGTTTAGGTGGATATGAAGCAGTAGGACCAATCTTACAAGGATTGAACGCTCCAATCAATGATTTATCTCGTGGATGTACTTCAGATGAAATCTACAAGATGGCTATTGTAACTGCTGCTCAAAAAGATATGGATATCTAATTTTAATAATTATATTTTTCGATAAAAGAATCTCAATTGAGGTTCTTTTTTTCGTGCTATGAAAAAAGAGATGATTTCTCATCTCTTAGACTACGATATTAAAAACATGTACTGCAATATTGAAATAAACTAGAATAGAGCAAGTATCCACTATTGTTGTGATCAATGGACTGGCCATAATAGCTGGATCTACACCAATCTTATTTGCAAATAATGGAAGAATACATCCAATTAATTTTGCAATAATAACTACAACCATTAGTGAAAGAGCAACTACAATTGCGATATTAAAGTTTTGGTATTGAATGAAAATACGTAAACCATTGGCTGCAGCTAAAATAAATGCAACAACAAGAGAAATTCTAAATTCTTTAAACATGACTTTAAAAATCTCTTTAAAATGAATTTCGCCTAAAGCTAAACCGCGAATAATTAAAGTCGAACTTTGAGAACCACAGTTTCCACCCGTATCCATCAACATAGGAATAAAGGATACTAATAATGGTACAGCACTGAAGGCATTCTCATATCGAGTAATGATGCTTCCTGTGATTGTGGCAGAAAACATTAAAACAAGCAACCATAAAATACGGTGTTTTGCCTGTTGCCAAACTGTAGTTTCAAAATATGTTTTTTCATTGGGCTCCATGGCAGCCATACGTGAAATATCTTCATTGGTTTCATCCACCATTACGTCCATGGCATCATCAAATGTAACGATACCAACAAGACATCCATCACTATCAAGTACGGGCATCGCAATTAAGTCATATTTTCTAAATAAATGCGCAACCTGTTCCTGGTCTGTATGCGTATGTACAGAAATAATGTTCGTATTCATTAGATTTGTGATGTTTTCATCATCATCACTTGTCATTAAGCTTTTAGCTGTCACAATACCGATTAATTTTTTGCTTTCTGTGACATAACAAGTATAAATAGTTTCCTTATGAATACCAATATCCTTAATATGGTTCATGGCTTGTTTTACTGTCATTGTCTTTTTTAAAGTGACATATTCAGTTGTCATAATGGATCCAGCACTATCCTCAGGGTATTTTAAAAGCTTATTAATTGTTGATCTTTTTGTTGAATCCAAGTTTTTTAAAATACGCGTAACTAAGTTTGCGGGTAGATCCTCTAACATATCGACCGTATCATCCATATATAAATCGTCTAATAATTCTTTTAGCTCCGTTTCTGAAAACATATCTACCAAATATGTCTGCATCTTTGAATTCATGCATGAGAATACATCGGCAGCTTTTTCTTTAGAAATTAAACGAAATGCCAAAGCACATTCTTTCGCATCTAACTCTTCTAAAAAGGCGGCTGTATCCATATCGTTCATTTCGGAAAGTATATTTTGTGCAGTTTTGTATTTTTTGTCTTGTAGTAATTGAATGAATTCTTCTTTGTTCATCATGATTATGTACCTCTGCTTTCTTATTATAATTCAAACTATTCCCATCCGGATCCGTACACATACAAGCCTCACCTCCTTAGAAACAAAAGAAAACGCCATTGCCTAAACAATGACGTCATTAACCTAAGTATCACCGTTCAAGCTTTAGTATCACAGGGCATATCAATTACATTAAGCCAAGCCTTTGCGACTTTGCCTGCTGACCAACGAATCGTGTCTCCACAACTTTGCGGCAGTAATCTTAGGAATTCCAAATCCCTGCGGTAACCTCACCTACCGTATATCTTTATGTACGTGAAAAGAATAATATAAATTAGGAAGTGAGTCAACCTAAACAGTGTAAAAACTATGTTAAATTTAGATGATATGAAAACTATCTTTATCTTTAAGTATTTCCGGTGTCTTTCTAAGAATAAAATCTAGAAATGTCTTTTCTGCATAAGACAAAGTATCGTAATTATTATAGGCAATACTAACATGACGAAATAGATTTTCTTGAATGGGAATCAAACACAAATCATCATAGTCACCAAAAGCGTTTTGATAAAGAATGGAAATACCTAAATTCTGTCGTATCATAGCTAGAATTGTAGAATCATCATATACTTTGTGTTTAATCTGCACATGCAATCCTAGATTTTGAAATGTTTTAATTGGTAAAGAATATTCTCCTTCATCCAGTTGAATAAAAGGATACTTTGCGATTTGTTTCATACTTAAAACATTATATTTAGCTAACACATGATTTTGTGGCACCAACGCAAACATTTCATCATAATACAATTCCTCATATTGAACCTCTTTAATTGCATCAATACATGTGAATCCTAAATCAAGACTTCCTTCTATTAATTGTTGCTCAATATTCGTGTATTCACTTTGATACAATTCAAATTGTACATTTGGATACATTTCAATGAATTCTTCCATTAAAGAAGGTAAAAGATGTCGAGATACACTTGTGAAAGTACCAATTCTTAATGTGACCTGGTCCAACCCTTTCATTTCTTGTTTTTTAGTACGAAGATTATCAAGGCTTGCCTGAACTGATTTTAAATAGGGAAGATACGCTAGTCCATCTTTACTAAGAATGACACCACTTTTTTGTCGAATGAATAAAGTAGTTTCGAGTTCTTCTTCTAAAGATTTTATTGTTTGAGAAACTGCACTTTGCGAATAACCAAGCTCTTTAGCCGCTTGACTAATTGTTTTTGTTTCTAATACTTTGAAAAATATATCATATTTTGTCAGATTCATATCTATCACATTTCCTTAAGGAAGTATTATAAATATTTGATTTACAAATAACAACACAATTCCTATAATGCATAAAAATAGGAGTGAGATTATGGAATTTAAAAAAGGAATCAAAGACAGTATTCCAGTTGGATTGGGTTATTTTGCGGTTTCCTTTTCACTTGGAATCATCGCAAAGAATGTAGGCTTATCACCAATACAAGGCTTTTTGACTAGTCTATTTATAAATGCATCGGCTGGAGAATATGCTGTTTTCTTAATGATTAGTACACATGGTACTTTCATTCAGATGGTTATCATGACTTTAGTCAGTAATGCTCGCTATTTCTTAATGAGCTTTGCGCTCAGTCAAAAAATCGAAGAAAAAACGAATCTGCTTCATAGGATGTGTATAGGTTTTGATTTAACAGATGAATTATTTGGTTTGGCAATCAATCACGAAGGGAAAGTGAATCATAAATATATATATGGTACATATTTGGTGGCACTTCCATGCTGGGCACTAGGAACTGCATTGGGAATAGTTGCCGGAAATAGTCTTCCTACAAAAATTGTAGCAAGTTTAAGTGTTGCACTATATGGCATGTTTTTAGCTATTATTATTCCTCAAGCAAAGAAAGATCGAGTTATTGGGCTACTCAATATTATAAGTTTCTTGTTGAGCTACATTTGTAAAGACATGCCGATTTCAGGTGGAACAAGAACCATTTTATTAACAATCATAATTTCAATGGCAGCGGCCATTATAAAACCTAGAAAGAAGGAAGAAAATGTCTAATCCAATGATGTATGTAGCTACAATGGCAGTTGTAACATATTTAATTCGTGTATTGCCATTAACGCTTTTTAACAAACCCATTACTAATATATATTCAGTCTTTTCTATATTATGTTCCCTATGTGACTTTAGCTGTGATGACTTTTCCTACTATATTATATGAAACCAATTCTCAGTTGTTGATTGCCAAATTAATTGAATATGAAAACCAATAATCTAATCACATTAAATGAAA
>NZ_QSPK01000003.1:51558-84478 GCF_003436425.1 Eubacterium sp. TM05-53 | reverse complement strand
TATGCCATGGCTAGAGGACTTGAAATTTCCTAGGGGTTATCAGATGGGTACTCACATTATATATTATTCTTCATATTTTAATGCATCTTTACCACGAGCTCCTGTTGAGATACGAACAACATCCGCAACATCGTAGACAAAGATTTTTCCATCCCCAATATTTCCAGTATACAATGCCTTTTTAGCTGCCTTAACAACATCAGCTACAGGCACTTCACTAACAACAACTTCAACCTTTAATTTAGGAAGCAATTCCATATTTACTTTACCACCACGATAGTAGCTTGTTTGTCCCTTTTGTACACCACAACCAGATACTTTAGTAACAGTCATACCTCCAATACCAATTTCATTCAATGCAGCCTTGATCTTATCAAATTTCTCAGCCTTAGTGATAATAACAACCTTAGAAATAGAACCATCACTATGAATGACTTTTGTAGGTACGGCATCATCCACTTCTACACTTGGAGTGTAGCTAGAATCTTGAATTCTCTCTAAATAATCACCAGGAACATCGGCTTCTAAGGCAAAACCAGCATATGCACTTTCCAATCCATGTTCCATTTTATCAAGACCCACAATTTCTTCATGTGCACTAACACGTAATCCAACCGTCTTTTTAATAATGTAGAAAGTAATAAACATAGTTACGGCAGTCCATGCACCAATTGCCAATAAACCTAATAATTGAACTCCTAATAAGTGGAATCCACCACCATAGAATAATCCTTGTGCTTCTGGCATTGTATCTGTTCCACAAGCGAATAATCCAACACAAATCGTTCCTAATACACCATTACCAAAGTGTACAGCTACAGCTCCTACCGGATCATCTACTTTTAATTTATAATCCAACAACCATACAATGAAACAAACCATACATCCAGATAAGATACCAATCATGAATGATCCAAATACGTTTACGGCATCACATCCAGCAGTAATCGCAACTAAACCAGCCAAAGAACCATTTAAACACATCGCAACATCTGGTTTTCCATATTTGATCCAAGTAATCAACATAACTGTACATGTCGCAACAGCAGGAGCTACAGTAGTTGTCGCAAAGATAGTAGCTAACTGAATACCATTTGTAGCAGCAGCACCATTGAATCCATACCAGCCAAACCATAAGATGAAACATCCAAGTGCACCAATTGTTAAGCTGTGACCTGGGATTCCTCGTGGAGTTCCATCTTTATCAAACTTACCAATTCTTGGACCTAACATCCATGCACCAATTAAAGCAGTTAAACCACCAACATAGTGAATGGCAGCACTTCCGGCAAAATCATGGAAGCCTAGGCTACTTAGCCAACCGCCGCCCCATACCCAGTGTGCTTCGATGGGATATACGATCAAGCTAATCACAAAACTATAAATACAATAAGAAATGAATTTTGTTCTTTCTGCCATAGCCCCAGAAACAATAGTAGCAGCTGTAGCACAGAATACTAAGTTGAATGTAAAACTTGACCAGTTTGTTCCGGCAAAGTTTGTCAATGGACTTTCGCCCCATCCAACAAGTCCTGCAAAATCTTGTCCCATCAATAGGCTATAACCAATAATCAAGAATGCGACAGTTCCTAAACAGAAATCCATTAAGTTTTTCATAATGATATTACCGGCATTCTTGGCTCTTGTAAATCCGGCTTCTACCATCGCAAATCCAGCCTGCATAAAGAATACAAATGCAGCTCCGATTAGGTACCATATTCCAAATACCTCTGTTAAAATCTTCTCCATAATATTCCCTCCTTACACAAAAGAAAAAGGCACTTACAGCTCATGTATTTCATGAACTATAAGCGCCTTTGCTTTATGTATGTACGTATTTTATTCTCTATGAAATAAGTTGTCAACTATTTTCTGAAACGTTTTGAAAATTTCTTTCCATATAATAATAACTAGGAATCAAAATTATAACAGCACCAATCCATGCCAATACTTCTACCGGATACAGTCCCGCTTTGCCAAAATAGATAGGTAGAATCAAAGCTCCAGAAATTCGCATCAATAACTCAAATAAGCCAGATACCATAGGAATGAAGGCATTGGATAAACCTTGAATCGTAGAGCGATATGCATGCAACATATATAAAATTGGAAGCCAAACCGTTAAACATCTTAAGAAATTCAATCCATATGTCATAGCTTGTTCGGCACCTTCACTTGTTTTTGATATGAAACAAGATAGGAAGAATGGGCCAAAAATCCAAAGTATAATAGAAATCAAGATGGAAGTTGCCAAAGATAGTAGAACCACTTTTTTTACACCACTCTTAATTCGATCATAACGATGTGCCCCATAATTTTGTCCCGTATATGTAACCATGGCATAGCCATAAGAAACAGCTGAAATTTCAAGCACTCCATATAGCTTGTTCATAGCTGTAAATCCTGCAAGGAAATAAGTTCCATATCGATTTACGGCACTTGTTAATACCATACCACCAATCGAAATCAAGACATTTTGTAGTGCCATAGGAATTCCTAATCTAAATTGATTTTTATAGTAAGCCATATCTCTACAAATTGATGTAGGCATATATTCTTTCAATTTTAATACATGATACAAACAGAAACATCCAGCTAAAATCTGTGCAATAACTGTCGCAACACCAGCACCAATAATTCCCCATTCAAAGCCCATTACAAATAGTACATCTAAACCGACGTTACAAATACTGGCAATAATCATAGCTTGTAGAGGTGTTTTAGAATTGCCAAAAGCACGTAAAATACTCGCAAGTGCATTATAAAACATTGTCGCAAACAAACCGATATAAATAACATGTGTATACGCTAAAGCTCGATCCATAATATCGGCTGGCGTTTTTAATAAAATTAAAATATTTGGTAAAAGCGGATAAATCACGGCTAATAAAACAACAGTTGATATAATCGCATTCACAACTAAAGTAGAAATGCACTTTTGTACATTACTCTTATCATGCGTTCCAAACGCATGGGCTATCGGAATTGAAAAACCTTGGGCAAGCCCAGTCACAACTGCAATTCCCATCCATGTTAGCCAATCCGAACATCCTATGGCCGCCAATGCCTTCACACCTAGGTGTCTAGAAACAATGATTGTGTCACAAACTGTATATAGCTGCTGAAATATATTTCCAAGCATTAAAGGTAGGGAAAACAAAAAAATCAACTTTAATTCATTTCCCTTCGTCATATCTTTCACTTGCATAAAACCTCTCCCATTAAACAGAAATAGTATACCATAAAGAAAAAAATTTCCGAAAAAAGTTATTTACAACTAACTATTCTGGAGTTATACTAATAGCAGTTAGTCGTTTCTAACTTTTAAGGAGGTAAAATCATGAAATATGCATTCGCAAGTCGTACTGGTAATGTGGAAGAAATAATCAGTTCATTAGGCATTGATGCATTACGCATCAATGATGGATCTGAAAGCATCGATGAACCATATATCTTATTTACATATACAGATGGATATGGTGATGTTCCTGCTGAAGTCGAAAGCTTCTTGATGGCAAATGGCACATTGATTCAAGGTGTTGTTTGCTCCGGAGATACAAATTATGGTGACGCATATTGCCAGGCTGCCGACAAGATCAGTGAAGATTATGGTTGTGAAATTCTATATAAAGTAGAAAATTCTGGTACACCTGAAGATATCGAAAACATCAAAGCAGCAATTGGAGCTTAATTATGCCGAAACAACGTTTTGAGTCACTATTGGCCAATTATTGTGCACCTGCACTGAAGCAATATAAATATGCCAATATGTTCCACCTTCCAAAAGACGACGATAGTATTCGATTGTTTATCAAACAATACAATCAACAATTCAATTCAAAAGGGATTTTCTTTATCCTCATAGAACAAGAAACTCAATACACCATTTATGTATACAATTCAAAACTTAAAGACTATATTTCCTCAAATGCAGTTCAAAATTTTCTAAAATCCTATCAATATCCAAATACTTTTGAACTGTGTATACAAGAACTCAAAAAAAGACTTAACACTAAAAACTTTCCTCATGAAATAGGTGTATTTCTTGGATATCCATTAGATGACGTGATTGGATTTATTGAACACAAACCCTATTACTTAATCGGAGATTGGAAGGTGTATCAAAACGTAAATGAAGCTAAAAAGCAATTTGATTTATTTAAACAAACAAAAGAAAAAATGTTGAATCAAATCCATAATGGATATGAATTATCGGAAATTCTTTAACAAATATTTATTTTTTCTTCTTTCATCGACCATATATCGTTTTTCGGTCTATGAATACGTTTGAAAATCATTTAGAATGTATATGGTTGAACAAATCCATTTCACATTTTAGTTCAACCAAAAAAGATATCGCAAGATATCTCTTTTTTTATTTACTTAGCACATAAGCCAATGTTAAACGTGCACAATCCTCAATCGCTTGAATACTTGTTCTTTCATAGCCATGTGAATTCATACAGCCGACCCCAAATACAGCTGGCATAATGTTGTTTCCTGCGCGAATGGCCGCTGTGGCATCTGAGCCAAAACGATAATAGGTATCTACACAATAGTTGATATTGTTCGCTTTTGCCAAATTGATGATTTTAGTCGTTAATCCCCAATCATAAGGAGAATAGTTGTCGCTGGCCCCAATAGAAACTTTCTTTTCTGAACCATGATTATCCGGTCCAATCAAGCCGATATCCAAAGCTACATATTCACTCACTTCACTAGGAACATAAGCGCCTCCATGTCCAATCTCTTCACAAATAGGAAACGCAAACAAAGTATCATAAGCAGGCGTTAAATTCTCTTCTTTCAATTGGCGCAACACATCAATCACGGCTGCAACCATAGCCTTATCATCAATATGACGTGATTTAATAAAGCCAGATTCTGTACGTCTAAAACGTGGTTCTACACTAATCAAATCCCCATGTTCAATTCCTAGATCATATACATCTTTAGCACAACTAACATCTGCATCCAATAAAACAGCTTCATTATCTTTATCACGTTCACGACTTCTCGCATCATCAAACACATGAACAGAATGTGACTTACAAATTACCATTCCTTCATAAGTTTTTCCACTACGCGTATGAATATAAACATTTTCACCTTCCACATTATGAAAATTGACTCCACCCAAGTTTTTCACTTCGATCCAGCCATTCTCCATCACATGACGCACTTGTAAACCAATTGTATCTAAGTGAGCACCTACACATACTGTCTTACTAGAATCTTTTCCTGGTACACGTACGTAGGCAGTTCGTTTATTATCAAACTCAAGTTCGTATCCAAACTTTCCTACCATCTCCGCTAATTTTTTATGGATTTCAGGATAGAAGCCAACCACACTCGGTGTATTGATCAATTTCTCTAAATTCTTTAACATTTCTTCAGTTTTCACCATAATCTTCACTTCCTTTTCTTGACACTTATTATACAATATTATTATGAAAATAATTATCTCACCCGCTAAGAAAATGAAAATGATCGATGATATCAACATAGAGTGTACAACACCCCTATTCTTATCCAAGACATCCAAACTTTTAAATCATATCAAAAGCTTAGAGTATTCAGAATTAAAGTCTTATTTAAAATGTTCTGACACAATTGCACAAAGTACTTATGATCAATTTCAAAATATGCGTCTAGACAAAAATACAACGCCAGCCATACTGAGCTATTCTGGTATTCAATATCAATATATGGCACCCCATGTATTTACAGATGATCAAATGAAATATATTCAACAACATCTTTACATTCTTTCCGGATTTTATGGTCTTTTAAAACCCCTGGATGCGATCACACCCTATCGTTTAGAAATGCAGACAAAATGCCCATTCTCTTTGTATGACTTTTGGAAAGACGATCTTGCCAAACAAATGGATGAACCCATTTTAAATCTGGCGAGTGAAGAATACGCCAAAATCATCCGAAAATATAAGCCATTGATTGATGTTCGTTTTGTCGAAGAAAATGGTAAGGAAAAAGGTGTTTATGCCAAGATGGCAAGAGGTGCTATGGTTCGCTATCTTGCCGAAAACAACATTCAAGAAATCAAAGATATTACTAAGTTCAATGATTTAGGATATATTTTTGATGCGAGTCAAAGTACAGAAAAATTATATATATTTCAAAAAAAGCTATCATCATGATAGCTTTTCTAATAGTTCTACAACAATTTGGGTTTGTTCCTTAAATGTTGTATAAGCTTCTTCATCCTTATTTAGAATGATATCCATAAAGTCCTGACACTCATACAACATGTGATCTGGTTGTTCAATACTGATTTTTTCTTTTGTATCTATAGCTTTTTTACCAATTTGATCCTTTTTAGGCGCATCAAAATACACATCTTTACATACACCACTACTTGCTCCAGAAACAATAATCGTTCCCTGATCTCCCTGTACATATACTGTGTAAGGACTCGAACAATCTTTCGCACCCGTACAAGTTGCGATAAAATCTGGATACTGCATAATAATGATTCCACTTGTATCAATGCCGTTGTATCCAACATTTTTAAAATAATGAACCTCGCGAGGTTTACCAAATAGTCCTGTCACAAAGTGTAGATTATATACATTGATATCCATTAAAGCACCTCCATTGAAGGCTGGATCAAACGCATTTGTCTGAATATGATCTTTATACTTTTGATACTTTGATGAATATTGTGAGAAATTGCACTGTACCATCTTAATATCTCCACAATTGGATAGATTTTCTTTAATGATTTTATAGTTTGGCAAATGCACATTTGTGATGGCTTCAAAAATATAAACACCATTTTTTTCAGCTATTTCAAATAGTTCATTACACTCTTTTAAAGTTGGCGTAAATGGCTTTTCATTAATAACATGCTTCTTATGTTCCAACGCCATTTTCGATTGTGAATAATGTAAAGAATTCGGACTTGCCACATAAACAATATCCACATTTTCATCATTCAACATTTCTTCCATATCTGTGTAATACTTTTGAATTCCATGTTTTTCGGCAAATTCTTTAGCACGCTTTTCTGTTCTCGAATATACACAATATAAATTGTATCGACCATCTAAACGCATGGCTTCAATCATTCGATCTACAATTACACCAGAACCAATTGTTGCGACATTCATCATACTTTTTCTCCTTTATTTTTTACCCAGTTATTTTCTTTTTTCTTCTTTTGTTTTTTTGTCTTACGATAAATAATAAAGCGAACTCCATCCTCGCTATTTTCACCTTTCACAATATAGTGATTGGCCTTACAAACCTTAGAAACAATCGATAATCCAAGTCCAAAACGTCCACCTTCGCCTTTTTCATAAGGCCTAAATAATGATTGAATTCGATCCTCCGGCATCTTTGGACCATCATTACTAATACATAACCAATCTTCTCTTACTTCAATCTTAATATAAGATTTCGCATAACGGAATGCGTTTTCCATAATATTTTCAATCGCAACACGCCATGCTTCGATCAAGCCGTCAAAGAAAACTTCTTCTACATCCGTAATCACTTGAATTTCAGGACGAATTACAGCTGCATTTAATACAACCTGTTCCACAACATCCTTCATATTTGTGACTACCCCCTCGGCATCACTGGCCACTAAGTATTCAACACGATTCATATATAATAAAGAATGGACTTTATTCTCTAATCTCTGTGCATTATCTAAGATGACATCAACACTGCTTTCCAAAGTTCCATATGGATAAATACCATCTTTAATCGATTCAGCGTACGATTTAATTGTCGCAATCGGCGTTTTTAAATCATGTGAAATATTATGAATCATGTCTTCTTTGGCTTTATCCTGCTTTTTCAATTCATCATTCATCTTCACAATCGCAGTCGCCATCTCACCAATTTCATCATCACGATTTAAATGAAGTTCCACTTCTTTTCCATCTTTAATTTGTTCAATATAATTTCGAATCAAATTCAAAGGATGAATAATAGAGAATACCCACATTAAAATAATCAGGAATACAATCATAAACGCAATCACAATAACGTATACTGTAGAATCAATTAATGAATCTCTAAATTGCGTCGCATACGTATCATCCATAAAACTTGCCAAAATTATACCGTCATGACAATAGATCAAACGATAATAATACTTCGAGTTTGCGACTGTAATTGTCCCCTGCAATGCTTCTTCACTTTCAGAATCCATTTGTTTGGATTGTTCTAATAAATACTCATATACTTTATGATTCACTGGTTTTCTTTTAGAACTCTGATTCGAAATCACATTCATTTTACCATCTTGAATAATACAGTTTGTTTGAACACTGTCACTCGCTAAAAACGCATAAATATCATCTAAACTATCGGTTTGTTTTGAATCCACCAATCCAACGATTGGTGTTTGTCGATTTAAAATCAGTTCATACATTTGTTTGGTAATGGTTCGATCAATATTATCGCTGACAAACACAAAGAAAAACATAATAAAAAACATCAAAACCGTCAAAATGATTGTTAAAATTTGTCGCGTTAATGACATTTTTTGAAAATAAAAGGAAGGTCCCTTCATAAAATATCACCTCATCACCAATATTTTACCATAAGAAAAAGAAAAGGGGATACATTTGTATCACCCTAAACGATAACCATATCCATAGATTGTATGAATGTTTAAGTTTGGAAGTTTCTTACGCAAACGACGCAAAGTATCATCCACAACACGATCACTACCAAAGTAGTTTTCATCCCAAACATTCTCTAAAATTTTATCACGTGAAAAGGCAATTCCTTTGTTTTTGATAAACATCATCAACAAGTCAAATTCCTTAGTCGTCAATTCAATTTCCACGTTGTCCGCATAGATTTTTCGTTGCTCTTCATCCAATTCATATCCATCAATACTGATGCGATTATTATCATCACGATAAGCACGCTTAATGATGTTGTTGACTCTTAATACTAATTCTTTTGGTGAGAATGGTTTTGTGATATAGTCATCACAACCCTTCTCTAATCCAATAATACGGTCAAATTCTTTATCACGCGCAGACATAAAGATAACTGGCGTTTCTGGTCCTTGAAGACGAATTTCTTCAATCAAGTCAAAACCAGATTTGTCATCCAACATAATATCTAAGATCCACAAATGCACATCATCATCCGCAACATGTGCACTTGCCTCTTCATATGTATAGTAAGAATGAACCTCATATCCTTCTTTACGTAAGTATTGGGCAACTAGATTATTGATATCCTTCTCGTCTTCAACAATACTAATGACTCTTTTCATTGGGCCACCCTCTTTCTAAAAATTATTTTCTTCTAAGAAATCTGTAACACGCTTAACATATTGAGCACATAACTTATCTGTTTTCGCTTCCACCATGACACGAATCAATGGTTCTGTTCCACTTGGACGAACTAAGATTCGTCCTTCATTTCCTAAATCATTCGCAACTGAATCTACAACTTCTTGTAGTTCTTTACTTTCTAGACATGCATTCTTATCTTTTACAGTCACATTCTTTAATAACTGTGGATAAATGAACAATCCTTCACTTAATTCCTTCAATGATTTTCCTGTAGCCTTCATGATCTGTAGAATCTTTAATGCCGTCATTAAACCATCACCAGTGACTTCATGTTCTAAGAAAATGATGTGTCCACTTTGTTCTCCACCAACCCAGTAGTCATTCTTCTGCATTTCTTCAAATACATACTTATCTCCTACTGCCGTTTGAATATAATCAATCTTATTCGCATCTAAAGCCTTATATAAACCTAAATTTGCCATAACCGTTGTGACAACCATATTCTTGTTTAAATGATTGATTGATTTCATATAGCGAGAACAAATATATAAGATATAGTCTCCATCACAAAGCTTTCCATCTGAATCCACCATGATCAAACGATCGGCATCCCCATCAAATGCCAAACCAATATCATAGTCACCTTCACGCATCATTCTTTGTAGTCCTTCAGGATGTGTAGAACCACACTTATTGTTGATGTTGATACCATTTGGCGAATTGCTGATGGCATCTACTGTAGCACCTAATGAATCCAAAGTTTCAACCGCAGTACTTGTCGCAGATCCATTTGCCAAGTCACAAAGAATCTTCATTCCAGATAAGTCTACAGGAACACATTCTTTTAACCAGCTCATATAGATTTCTAGTCCATCTTCCCATTCGAAATATTCTCCAATGTGATCTCCTGTTACTAGATCTAAATCGGTTAAGCCATCCATATATTTTTCAACTTCAAGAAGAAGTTCTTCTTCCATCTTCTCTCCATTGTGGTTAAAACACTTGATACCATTGTCATAGTATGGATTGTGACTTGCACTTACCATAATTCCACAATCAAAACGTTCTTTACGAACCAAATAAGAAATAGCCGGAGTTGGACATACACCTAATAAATAGACTTGAGCACCCATGCTTGTAGCACCCGCCGCAAGACCTAATTCAAACATGTCTCCACTAAGTCTTGTATCTTTACCAATCAAGATCTTCGCATGTTTTTCTTTTCCATAATACCAACCTAAATATTGTCCAATCTTGATAGACATATCTAAAGTTAAACCTTCATTCGCTCTTCCACGAACTCCATCTGTTCCAAAATACTTACCCATTACTCTGAATCCTCCTTGTCTGTATCTGATGTATTTTTAGCTAGTTTCACACTTGCGTGTACCGTCTCTGGCGATAATGTAACATTGACTCGATTACCCTTCGCATCATAAGCCGCTAATGCTGCATTAGCCTCAAAATCCTGAATCTGACCTGTGCAGTCAATCAATGCCTTCACAATTCGAATTGAATTCAATTGATTTTGACTTGCCGTAATCTTAACTGTCATCACATCTAATGTAGGTGTTTCAAAATCAGTCACCTTTTGGTTGGATCCCACCAACAATTCTGGTTGGATTGTGAATGATTTTGTCACTTTTTTAGAAAGCGTAACATCAATTGTAGCAGGATCTACAACCGCTTCAATTTTTTCCGGTAAATTCTTCACCTTTAAATTGATGATATTTTCACCTTCCGAATATTTTTTCAAGTCAGCCACGACTTGCACACTACCCTTTGAACGGAATACTTGAATACTTGTCGCATCTCCAGTTAATGAAACATCAACTGTACTTGGCACACCAGCCACATCATATTTATCTGTATCTGCTAGTACTTCAACAGCTACATTTCTTAGATCCACAGTTGTTCTTGTATCGTTGAACAATTTTAAACTAATATCTTCATAGTTGATCACAACACAGATCATAATGGATAAAACCAAAGAAATAATTACAGATCCTTTTTTATCAAATAATACACGGTCTACGAGTTTACTTACTTTTTGGAATATCAAAGTCAATAAACCACGCAACTCATTGAACCATACAGAAGGGCCCTTTTTATTTGGAGATTCCATGTTGACTGCCCTCCTTTTTCTGTTCATATAAATTCACAATTTCAATTGCCTTCACACGCTCATCCTTATTTACGTCCTCAGTCTGTTTTTTAGCACGTTTACTCATAGACTTAGCCTGAGACAACATAGGAACAAGAATTGAAGACGGATTTTGACTTGATTCTGTCACTAACATATTTGTTAGATAACGCTGTAAACCTTCTGGTGGATATTGCGTTAACTGGCCATTGACCGCAACCGAAATATTTCCTGTTTCTTCACTCACAATAATTGTGATTGAGTCTGTAATTTCACTGATACCGACAGCCGCTCTATGTCTTGCTCCATACTTACTAGGAAGATCCTTTGTGGTTGGAGGAAAATAAGCGGCTGCACACGCTATTTTATTCCCCTGAATAATAACGGCACCATCATGCATTGGTGTTCCATACTGAAATATTGTTCCTAATAATTCAGTTGAAACTTCTGAATCCATCACAATTCCTGTACGAATAAAATCGGACAAGCTCTGTGTTCTTTCGATAGAAATCAAGGCTCCTGTCTTTGATTTTGACATTTCTGTACATGCCTCTACCAATTCATTGATCATTTGTTGAATTTGTGAAACGGAGACATCCGTTGTTAAGATGGCTGTTGTTTTACCAACTTTCTCCAACATACCACGAATTTCAGGTTGGAAAACAACCAAAATAACGACAACTCCCCAATTCAAGAACATTTCAATCAAATAATTTAAAGCATTTAAGCCTAGCCATACAGCAAAAGCCTTAATTAAAACAATAATCAATACACCCTTCACAAGTTGGATCGTACGTGAATTATTACGCACAATTCTTAGTCCAGAATATATCAATCCCCATACTACTAAAATATCCAATAATAATCGAATTAGGAATGTAATATCAGATAAGCTGAAACTCATCTAAAATACCCCCTTATTTTATTTATAAATTTTTTGAAATTAAATCACTTACTGAATCATACTCAACTTGAGCATGTGCTTTTACATCTTCATCTGCATACGACATAACTGAACCATGCACACCAAATTCAATCAACGGAATATCATTATGTCCATCACCAATTGTATATACATCTTCTTCTTTGATATCCGCATATTCAATCAAGAAATCTAAACCTGTCGCTTTAGAAATCCCCTTTGGTACAATATCAACAACGAAATTATTTGGATAAGCAACAACTTGTTCATAATACAAATCGTTGATTTTACTTGCCACTTCTAAAGCTGAATCTGTATCTTCCATTGATAATACGATCTGTGCAAAATGTGTCATATCCAACAATTCGGCTTCCGTAACATCTGGTTTTAAATTTGGATAACGATGATCCACTGCATCTGGTTGCAATACAATACGATGACGGTGAACTCCATCATTCACAACATAACTAATCACAGTGTCTAATTTTTTAACATTATGTAAAATATCTACACAAACATCAAAATTCAAATAATTGGATAATAAAACATCTCCATTTTCTCCAAAAACCATACCGCCATTATTTGTGATCAAGTAATCACATGGCAAATTAAATAATTTGATTTGTGCATCAATCGATTCTTTAGAACGACCTGTCACAATCACGAATTTATTCCCCTTATTTTTCCATTCCTCAATCGATTTTAAATCTTCTGGCATTACATCCTGTGCATAACGCAATGTACCATCATAATCTGTAGCTAAAAGCTTCATGTGTAGTTCCTCAACTTTTCTATTTATCATAATTTTATCACATACATTTAATAACAAGCAATATTACTATCCGTCCTTGACTCACATCCTGCAACATAGACACCATTTTCTAATCGAATAATGACTTGTCCACGCCCAAACATTGCTAATTCGGACTCAATTTCAATTTCATGACCACGTTTCTTTAATTCAGAAATTATATTCTCATCAAAGCCAGGTTCAACGATAAATTTCATATTCTCCATCCACTGAAATCGTTTGGCATCTAAAGCCATCTGTGGATTTAAATGAAAATCAATCATATTACTAATTACTTGCATATGTCCCTGTGGCTGCATATAACCACCCATTACACCAAAAGGCCCAACGGGTTTATCATCTTTAGTCAAAAAGCCAGGAATAATTGTATGATACGTCTTTTTATGAGGCATCAAGTAATTCACATGAGATGGATCTAAACTAAAATCATATCCACGATTTTGTAAAGAAACACCATCTACGACAATGCCACTGCCAAATCCCATATAGTTGGATTGTATATAAGAAACCATATTGCCATCTTTATCGGCTGTGCACAAATAGACTGTACCTGATCCGTGCGGCTTATCTACCCTTGGTGGCATAGCCAAATGGCCAATTTGACTTGCTCTTTGTTTACCATAATCAACACGTATCAAATCATCCACCGACATATTCATATATTTAGGATCTGTTACATATTCTTTGGCATCCGCAAAAGCCATTTTTAAGGCTTCCATCTGCGTATGAATACAATCTACATCTCTATCTTTAAATTGAAAATTATTTAAAATATTCAAAGCCATTAAAGCCACAATGCCCTGTCCATTAGGAGGTAATTCCCACACTTGATAGCCATGATAATCTAAATGAATAGGTTCAACCCATTCAACAACATGATCTTCTAAATCTTGTTTTCGTAAGAATCCTCCAAATCTTTTAGATTCTTCATCAATACGATCTGCCAATTCTCCATAATACAAAGCATCTGTGTTGGTATCAGCAATTTTTTCTAGTGCATCCGCAAGTTTTGGCATGCAAATCATCTGTCCTGGTTCAGGTGTTTTTCCATCAAAAGTAAAAGTATCATGCCAGCTCTTAAACTCCTCACTATTTGGAATCGCATTTAATGCTTTTTTCCACATACGAGCAATCTCTGCACTGACTGGATATCCATTTCTTGCATAATCAATGGCAGGTTCTAATAACTTTTTAAACGGCAAAGAACCAAATCTTTCACTTAAAGCTTTCCAACCCTTGACTGCACCAGGCACCGTAACTGGAATCCATCCTCGTTTTGGAATTTCATCCACTTTATCAGCCGAAATCGCATATGGAGAATGGCCTGAACTATTCATACCATACATCTTATCTTTCATCCATACAATCGCAAATCCATCGGATCCAAGCCCATTTGAACATGGTTCTACAACCGTCAAACAAGCTGCCGTCGCAATGGCCGCATCTACGGCATTTCCGCCCTGCATAAGCATTCTTAAGCCAGCTTGTGTAGCTAAATTATTTCCTGTGCAGACAACTCCGTTTCGTGCAATCACATTCGTTCTTTTGGATACGAATGGATTATCATAATAGTTAATTTCCATATCTTCATCACCGAGACAATTATACAAAAATTAGAGCAGACATTCCATCTGCTCTGATTTATTTATTCACTTTTTTTAAACCGGATAACTTTTCTACCTTATCCAATTTTTTTATCATCCACATTATGATTTATTCTATTCATTTTCCTTAAGCATTTTCTCAAGCATGACCATATATGAGTATCTTTAAGTTCCATGATCTAGATTGGATGATATCCTTAACATTTCAAGTACTCTATCCTTTTTGTGATTATTCACTCGATAAAAACCCTTTATCTAAATCCTATTTCCTTTTCTTGTTAAGTCCCATTGAATGTTTTTTCTAGAGTTCCTCTAGCTTAACCTTTGGAGTCTTCTCTCCATAGCTTCAACTTTTTATAGTTAAAACTTTCCGTTTCAACTCTATGTTATTGTCATCTTCTCACCGCTCTCTTTTTGTCTTAAGAGAAGTTTTCTCTGCTCTTACTTCTCTTTACACTTTCATTATAACCAACAAAATCAAAAAGAAAAGGCAAGTGGTAAAACTCGCCTTTTTACTGGTAAAACCGGTTATTTCATCGATATCTTTCTTTTTTTTCCTCTCGAAACAGGAATCAGAACCTTGTTTATAAGCTCAACTTCATCTTTATACCAAGCCACAATATATTTAGAATTCACAATATAGGATACGTGTACTCGTAAAAAGCCAAATTCCTTAAATATATCTTCTAATGCATTCATACTGTCACGCTTGTGAAAAACACCTTTTTTCGTATAAAAATAAACCATTTTCTCATTCTTTTCCAAATAATAAATATCCTCATAGGCAAAATTCATATGAACTCCATCATAATTAAATTCATAAACATCGCCCTGAATACATTGAGAACGAATCATTTGATCATAGGCTGAAATATCACTCGCAATATTTGCCTTAGAAATATAGAATACACGACTTCTTTCATCGTCACCACGCGTCTTAATTGGATTTTCACAAACATAAATAACAATCGCATTTGGATTATCATGTACGAATACACTTTCCATACGAGCATTTTTAAACATCTCATCAAATATAAACAATTGATATTCTTCTTCCTTCATCCTTTTCGCAAGATCACTTGCCTTTAAATAATGACGAAAACACCAATCTTCGTTCACAAAAAGTTTAGACAGCTGAAACACAATATCCTTTGTCTCTTTTTCATATTCTAGAATCGCTACTTTTATCATATTCATTATTATAAAGATTGAAAACAATTTAAGCAAATGTAAACCGTTACAATTAAAGGAGTGGAAATTCCACTCCGATATTATAAGATCCCAAAATATGTTCCAATACAAGAAATCACAATTAAGAAAACTAAAATCGTTGTCGATTTAATATTCTTACCTAACAACCAATACATAATACCAAAGCATAAGAATGGCAATAAGCATGGCATGATTTGATCAATATAGTTTTGTAAAGGCTCAGTTGCACCAGCAACACCAATCTCTAAAGGAATTGTAATGCTAACAGTGGATGCGATCATCGCACCAATAACCATTAAACCTAGGATAGAAGCTGCTTTTGTGATATTTTCTACAATTGCTTGATTTTGATCATCACTAAAGAATTTTACACCATATTTAAATCCAACATTCAAACAATAATGTCTAGCCAAGAAACCAGGAACATTGATAATCAATAAGAATGCAATAGGACCAATAATGCTTCCCTGTTTACTAAATGAAACAGCTACACCAATCGCAATCGTTAATAGTGTTCCCCAGAAGAAACTATCACCAATACCTGCCATAGGCCCCATCAAAGAAGTTTTTACAGCACTGATTGATGCTGGATCAAAAGATTCATTTCTTTCATTTTCTTCTTCCATCGCTCCAGTAATACCCATCAATAATGTAACAATGTGTGGTGTACAAGACATGAACTCTAAATGTCTTTGTAAAGCTTGTGCCATATGTTCCTTATCATCCCCATACAATCTTTTTAAAATGGGAATCATCGCATAACAATACATCAAGTTTTGTTGTCTTTCATAGTTCCATGCACTATCCAACGTACATGATCTTGTAAATACCTTGCGTAAATCTGATTTTGTTATTTTAGAATTCGTTGTCATCTACAATCACCTGTTCTTTCTGTTGCTTTAGTTCTTTAAAGAATACCAATGCTGCAATCACTAAACCAGCAAGTGCCACACCAAATACAGGCACATTTACATAAGCTGCAAGTAAGAATCCAGCTAAAAGATATGGAGATAATTCCTTGGTGATAATCATTCTTGCCAACATCGCAAAACCTATCGCAGGAAGCATACCTGCTGCAACATCCATACCATTAATAATAAATTCTGGAATCATAGCTAATACATCTTTAATCACTGGAACCCCTAAATAGAAAGCAATTCCTACAACTAAAGATAGAATTAATTTATTTCCAATACCTGCTATACGCGCAACACGTTCTACCTTTTTGTAATCTCCAATAGCTGCATATTTATCCGCCTGGTGAGTAGCCCACGTTAATGTAAACATCATCTGCAAGTTGTCGAACAGTAAAACTAATGTTGCAACTGGAACAGCTAGTGCAACCGCAGCCCCTACTTTTTGTCAAGTTAAAATTACGAATGAAGTACCAATTATTGCACCTGAAGTGATATCAGGCGGATTACTTGCCCCAATCGGAACAGCTCCCAAGAAAATCAATTCTAAGGTTGCACCTACCATAATACCTGTTTTTAAATCTCCTAAAACCAAGCCAACTAAAGGAGCAACAATTATCGGTCTATTATTCATCGTTGATCCCCAGAAGCAATGCATATATCCAACAAATGCTACTAACGTAATTAGCAAGGACTGTATAAATAAATTATTACTCATATTCTCTCTCCTTTTATATTAAGTTTATTATGTCTTGTTTCTTATCCGAAGGAACCAATTGTACAAACAACTCAATTCCTTTATTATTTAATTCCTTTAATTTTTCAACATCATCATCGCTGACAAAGACAGCTTTAGACACTTGTTTTCTATCTTCCCTAGATTTCATGCCACCCACATTAACCGATGTAATAGCTGGGCAAGCATTGACTAATCTATATGCATCTTCGACACTCTCAACAATAATGAATAATTTATATTTATCTGTAACGCCACTATTTAATGCTTTAATCGAATCATCAATACTTTTCATAACCAATTTAACACCTGTAGGCTTGGCCATACGCATAGCACTCATTTTAAGTTCATCTTTTACCAATGCATCACTAGCTAACAAAATACAGTCTGATTCTAAGAATTTGGTCCATGAAAAAGCAACCTGTCCATGCAATAATCTATGATCAATTCTTGTTAATTTAATCATTATAATTTACCTCTTATTTCATTAACCTTATCCATTACTTCTTTTACATTTTCGCTCGACATTTCCCCAACATCTACATGATTTTCTTTGAAGTAGCTACCAACAATAGCACCATCCGCATATTCAAATTGCTTCTCCATATTTTCCGGTGTTAAGCCAGCACCAACAATCAACGGGAAATCCCCAATCGCGTTTCTAAATTGAATAATTTTATCCATTGACGTTTCTTGTCCAGTCTTATCTTGTGTTACACAAATCGCATCGCAACGAGTCATCGCAATTTTCAAATCCTCTTCTACCGATTTTTCAGACAGAACAGGCTGATATTTAAATCGCACTCCACCTAAAACAAGCACTTGATATCTTTCTCTGTACAATTTAAAGAATGCATCTAAAGTATCTTCATCTCTTGGTTTCACATGTCCGACAACAGAATCTAACTGTACAAAAGAAGCTCCATATTTGCCAGCTAATTCAAATCCCATAGGATCTACATTTAAACAGTTCACACCGTATGGAATATCAAGATGTAATCCTTGTACATATTCAAGAGCTTTTTCTAAATTGTGATATTGTCCAAAATAATTCTCTAAAATAATACAATCCACTCCATTGTCTAAATAAATTTGAACTTCTTTATTCATACGTTCATAGATATCTTCATCTGTATCTCCTTTTAGATGAATCATACCCAAAATTGGTTTTTTGTTTCTAAATAAACCCAAAAATTCACTTTCCATAATTATCCTCCAATTAAAAATCTTCCTCTTCTTCAACTACTCTTGAAACATGCTTTAATCCTCTTTGCGCATCCTTGGTTATTTGATCTACATCTTCATCCATCAATTTATCTGGATATTCTACACAAACTGCCAATAATAAATTTAAATTCATACCTGAAAACAATCTAACATTTTCGCGTTCAACCAAAGCATACATAGCCGTAAAGACACTAGCACCATATAAATCCGTTAAAATAATGTATTCCGTATCCAAATTTGCATCAATCTCTATTTTTAGTTCATTCGCATAATCCTCAGCTAATTTTCCAGGAACCAAAGAATACGTTTCAACTTCATATGGGATATTTCCAATTATCATTTTTGCTGAATCCAACAGACCATTTGATAAATTTCCATGAGAAGCTAAAATGATTTTCCTTTTCACCAATTCACCTCCTAACTTGTATTAACTTGTATTTCCACAAGAATCATATCATTCCCTAAAATAGGTGTCAACAATATTTTAATACAAGTTAATACATGTTATAAAATTTACTTTATTTATCAAATATTTTACTTAGTCATTTATTATATTACCTCCAACCAAATCCATACACATTTATCATATACCCCCTATTGAACTGATTTAAAAAAATCTATATAATGGTAATGAAATAGGTGAAAATATGAACGAAAATAACATCCCGTTAACTTTACAGGAAAAACTATACATTGAATTATCAAATCAAATAAAAAGTGGTAAATACAAGCCTGGCGATAAGATTCCATCTGAACCTCAGCTTGTGAATACATATGAAATCAGTCGTGTTACAGTTAGAAATGCAATTCAACAGCTCGTTAATGATGGTGTATTGATTAAGAAACATGGAAAGGGTACTTTCGTAAAATCTGCTGTTTATACAGAAGGATTTTTTAGTGGAGGAAGCTTTACTGAAACATGTCTTCAGATGAAGGCAACTCCATATACACATATCATTTCGATTGATAAAGAAAAGGCTGATGAACAAATACATTCTATTTTAAGCGAAAAAAATGAACTCGTTACAATTAAACGAGTTCGATATGTAGACGATGTCCCAAGTATCGTCGAAATAGATTACTTCTCCAATGACTATTCATTCTTATTGAATGAGAACATTGAAAATACTTCATTAATGAAAATCATTATACAAAAAAAACATGTAATTATGTCTAATTTTGAGGATAAATTCACAATCAGCTATGCCAATAAAGAATTTTCCGAGTTATTAAACATTCCATCTGGAACTCCCTTACTAGAAATTACTCAGACTGTATCGAGTCCAGACAACCAAGTTGTGTATATCAACAAACAATATATTCTTACTTCTAAATATGTTTATGCTGTAAGATCCTATAAGTAGCTGTTACTGATTTGTAGCAGCTTTTATTCTTTAAAATCACGAATTGCAATTAATTGTTTAGCAATTTCTTTTGCGCTAATTGATAAAATGATTTCTCCCTTTTCTTTAGTTGCACCCTTTGGATCTCCACCAATCCCAAATGGTTTTTGCTGCTCAGTTACCCAATCCGATGCAAGCCAAGACAAATGTGCTTTCATAGCTGTATTTTTGGGAATACCCTTTTCACTTGTTTCTAACTTAACTAAACTTTCATCAATTGCCATGACCATGGAAGTCTCCATTTCTCCGCTATGAAAATCAAAAGTATTTCCCTTTGAAATTGTTGCCTTTACAGCTGGATGATCAAAGGCACCTGAATTTAAAACAAAAGGATACACTTTAAAATCACTTCTTACTTCTCTAGAAATCAAATTTGCGACAGGTGCATTACCTCCATGGCAAACAAGTAAAACAATTTTCTTAAACCCATGTTGTGCTAAGCTTACACAAATATCATACAACATATGATAGTAAGTCATAGGTTTAAATGTAATGGAGCCACAAAACTCTTTATGTTCCGTACTCAATCCGACTGGAAACAACAATAAATTTATGTCCTCGGCCTTTAACTCTTTTTCAATATAGTCACACATAGTTGTGGCAATGAGTGTATCCGTACCAAGTGGTGCTTGATTTCCATGTTGTTCTAATGCACCCCTAATGGAATCAAAACAATTGTGTTTTCTCGATCGACTTGTTCCATTTCTAAACGTGTTAATTCTTGATACTTACAAATCATACTTATTTTGCCTTATAAATCAACTTAAAGCTTGGATTTACAGAACCTACCATCTGCACAACAGAATCTAACACATTCCCATAGCTTTGGCATATAGTAGCAAAGTAATACATGTATTACAGAAACATGCGAATACGGTACGAATTAGAATTCCAACAATTAAAGTTTTCTTGTCTTATTCATCTTCTTGTACACAAACCATGTTGGTAAAATAAATAGAACAATGCCTAAAAGATTTGCGAGTTCACCCACATAATCTGTGTTTGTTCCTACTGTCACAACTTTTACAATTAATTTAATAACTTCTACTAAAGCGGCAGATACAAGACCTAAACTAAATAGAGCAATAATACTTGGTACATCACTAAAATCAATCTTGTAGAATGGTGGCATCATTGGTAAAGAGAATTCCAGTGACATCAAAGCTCCTGCAAGACCTACAAGCATCGCCGTTAATACCATTGTTTGAACATTCCATTTTTCATCTTTTTACCTCCTTTTGATTCGGATAAACTCTTCCAAAAGGAAAACCCCAAGAAAAATCTTCCCGGGGTCTAAAAAATACAAAAAATACTTTTGTGTCTTCTACCATCCAGACTATACTGTCGGTCTTGGAATTACACCAAGTCAGCCACTTGCGTGGGTCGCGGACTTTTACCGCCGGTAGGGAATTGCACCCTGCCCCGAAGAACTCATTGAATCTATGTTCGCAAATAAAATAACACACTTATTTTCATTATGTAACTAGTTAGTCTATTTTTTCACAATATGATTATTTTTCACCTTTCATCTCAAATAAGATATCTCTTAGTTGCGCCGCTCTTTCGAAATCTAAAGTACGAGCTGCCTCTTTCATTTCCTGCTCTAATTCTTGGATCATCTTTTCCTTTTGTTTTGCCGGCAACTTTTTCTTCTTCAAATACTTAGCCGCCATTTCCTTAGTTTCCTTAGAACGAACTACATCGTGGATTGGTTTGATGATTGTCTTAGGAACAATGCCATGTTTTTCATTGTATTCCATCTGAATCGATCTACGTCTTGCGGTTTCATCTATGGCTTCCTGCATACTTTCCGTAATTTTATCGGCATACATAATAACTTTACCTTGGGCATTACGTGCCGCACGACCAATAATCTGAATCAATGAGCGTCTTGATCTTAAGAAACCTTCTTTATCCGCATCTAATATCGCAATCAAGCTGACTTCTGGAATATCCAAACCTTCTCTTAATAAGTTGATACCTACAAGCACATCATATTTACCTTGGCGTAAATCATGAATGATCTCCGTACGTTCAATCGTTGTAACTTCATGGTGTAGCCATGCTACTTTTAAATCCATATTCTTTAAATAGGAAGTTAAATCTTCGGCCATACAAACCGTTAGCGTCGTAATCAGAGTTCTTTCATGTTTTTCAATGCGCTCCTTGATTTCATCTACTAAGTCATCAATTTGACCTTCAATAGGACGCACTTCGACTTCCGGATCTAAAAGACCTGTTGGACGAATGATTTGTTCCACAATTTCCCCATGCGTTTGATCCAGTTCATAATCTCCTGGTGTTGCGGATACAAAGATGGCATTTTTTATTAATCCTTCAAATTCATTAAAACGCAAAGGACGATTATCTAAAGCACTCGGAAGTCTAAAACCGTAATCTACCAATATTTGTTTTCTAGCACGGTCTCCATTATACATACCACGAATTTGTGGTAAGGAAACATGACTTTCATCGACCACAAGTAAAAAATCATCTGGGAAATAATCAAATAGTGTATAAGGTCTTTCACCTGGTTTTCTGCCATCAATATGCCTTGAATAGTTTTCAATACCTGGGCATACGCCAAATTCTCTTAATGCTTCTATATCGTAGCGACATCGTTGTTCCAAACGCTCTTTTTCTAATGGTTTACCCTGCTCATCAAAATAAGCCAATCTTTCATCCAATTCTTCTTGAATTGTGTCTGCTGCATGATTGATGATATCCATACTTGTCGCATAGCCGTTAGCTGGATAAATAATATATAACTGATAAGACTGATTGACATGTCCTGTTACTGGATCGACTTCACAGATTCTTTCCACTTCATCATCAAACATTTCAATACGAATTAAATAACGATCCGTATGCCCTGGTGTAATTTCAATGACATCCCCACGTACTCTAAAAGTCCCTCTTAATGGATCTGTATCATTACGCTTATATTGTTGATGTACCAATGCCAGCATCAATTCATTTCTTTCAATGATTTGTCCACTTCGTAAAGTAAAGATCATATGACGATATTGTTCTGGATTACTAGCACCATAAATAGAGGCAACACTCGCCACTATGATGGTGTCTCTTCGTTCTAAAACACTATTTACAGCTGCCATTCGTAGCATATCCAATTCTTCATTGGTCTTTGTGTTTTTATCAATATATGTATCGGTTTTTGGCAAATACGCTTCAGGCTGGTAATAATCAAAATAAGAAACAAAATATTCCACACGATTATGCGGAAAAAATTCTTTAAATTCAGAATACAACTGTCCTGCAAGTGTCTTATTATGCGCAAACACTAAGGTTGGTCGATTGACTTGGGCAATCACATTCGAAATTGTAAATGTTTTTCCGGTTCCTGTAGCCCCCAACAATACTTGAAACTTTTTATCTTCTTTTAAACCAGAAACCAATTCTTTAATAGCTTCAGGCTGATCTCCACTCGGTTTATATTCGGATACTAATTCAAACTGATCTTTCATACGTTCACATCCTTTTCTTTAATTATATACAAAAAGTAGGTTTAAACCTACTTTTGTGCTTCTTCAATTGCTTTTTGTCTTTGCGTATCATCACTTGGTGTTTCATTCATCTTCAATAATACTTTTTCCATCAAAAGATCCCACGTCTTTTTATCACAATCGCCTGTTGCTTCTAAACCATGATCCTGTTGAAAACTAGCCAAAGCTTGAGAACTAGTATTTGAAAAATATGTATCTGTTCGATCCACATCATATCCTAAATACTTTAGATAGACTTGTAAAGCTTGGGCATTATCATCTACGCTGTCTTTTTTGATGACATCCTTTTTCTTGACTTTATAATAGGATGTTGTCTTCACTTCACCTAGTTTTACTTCAATATCTGGCTTAAATCCCTTCTTGTTGATACTTGTACCTTTTGGCGTATACCAACGTGCCACTGTATACTTAAAACTTGTTCCATCTGAGAATGGTACTGTAACTTGTTCGGTACCTTTACCGTAAGATGTTGTTCCTACTGTAGTCACTGTATCCCCTAAATTATCTTTTAAAGCACCAATCAAAACTTCGGCTGCACTTGCCGTATTTTCATTCTGCAGAACAACGATCTTATCCATCTTTACTTGATTAAATTCATCTTTTGTCATTTGTTTAGTGAACTTGCCATCTTTATCTTTTTCCTTGAAGACAACTGACTTTTCAGGAATCAAAGAACTCGAAATTTCCAATGCTGCATTTAAATAGCCACCACCATTATTACGTAAATCTAAGACTAACTTTTTAATCCCCGCTTCTTGTAGACGAGACATTGCCTTCGAGAAATCTTTTCCACTATTTTCTGAGAAACTCGTCAGAATGATTTCTCCATAATCGTCGTATACATTACATACAACTGTTGAATCAAAAGTACCTGGAATCAAATTTGTCGTATATTCTTTTCCATCACGAAGATATTTTGTCTTAACATTCTGACCTTCATGGGCCTTGATATATTTAATAATTGTATCTGAATCGTTTTCACTACATTTTAAATCATCTAATGAAATGATTTCATCTTGGGGTTTTAAGCCTTTCTTATCCGCTGTTGAATTGATGTATACGTTGGATACGACGAAGTTTTTATTTTCATTTAAATAAAAGGAGATTCCTAATCCTACATTACTTCCTTCAAGACTGCTCGAAAAGGCTTTGGCTTGTTCTAAGTCAAAATAGTTTGTATGAGCATCTTGGTCTAGAGTTGTCATTCCATCAATAGCTTGTTCCATAAGTTTGGAATCCAAGTTTTTGATTTTATTCGAATAATACCAATCTGAATTCAAAATTGAATAAATGGTATCAAATTTTTCTTGTTCTTTACTATTTCCTGCCGTTTTTTTATTTAAAATAACTGGTATACTTATGCCTGCGCCAAAACATGCAATGCATAGTAGTGTAATCAATATTGTTTGACTTTTTTTTCTCATAAGCTCATCCTGTTCTAAAACAAAATGGGACGAATCATTCGCCCCAATAATTCCATATAGAAAGTATACGAAACAATCCTTTATTCTGCAATGTTTTTATCGTCTCATTTTCAAATATTTTCTTGCCGCAAACAAGGATGCGAACCCACCAATCAAGGCTCCTGCAAGAATGATAGAGAGACCTACTTGAAAGCTGATTGTACTTGGTTTAAATAGGGCAAACATAGGTGTGAATAGTTTTCCGCCTAAACTTTCGTACAGCTTTTCATATCCAAAATGCACCAATAAATATGGAACGATAGATCCAAGTAGTCCAATAAAAATACCTTCGACAATGAATGGATTACTGATGAAACCATTCGTTGCACCTACTGTACGCATAATAATGATTTCCTCACTTCTTGAATCAATTGTCGTTCGAATCGTGTTATAAATCAAATATAAAGACAATAGAATCAATAAAGCAACAATGCCTAAACCAATCTTTTGAATCATATTCAACATGTCTACTAAACTTGTAACGCTGCCTCCTCCAAAAGCCGTGCTGGATACGCCATCAATTTTTTGAATCTGCGCACTTGTTTTACGGATAGAAGAAGCATTCTTTACATAGACAAAGAAGGCATTAGACAAGGGATTTGTTTCTCCGCGATAGGCTTTAAAAGCATCTCCCTTTTCCTTGATCATAAGTTCAAGTTCATCGTCTTTAGAAGATACTTCTACTTTTGAAACGTTCTTCAATTTAGATATTTCACTCTGAATGTTTGAAATTGAAGTTTCATCATTGATATCTTCATTTAAAATAACGTGAATACTCAAATCTTTTTGAACATCATTTGAAAAATAATTAACGTGTAATCCAATAATCAATATCGAACCAATCAAAAGTAGGGTAATGCCAATGGCACTAATGGCAGAAAAGCACAACATAATATGTCTTTTCATTTGAAGAAAGGCATACTTCAATTCGTATAAAAAAGTACGTAAACCTTTCATCATAGACTCTTATACCCACCTTTATTTGAATCGTGGATCACATATCCTTTATCCAGCATGATCGTACGTTTTTTAAAGCGGTCAACCAATACTTTATCATGTGTAACCATCATGATTGTCGTATCTAGTTTTTGGTTGATTTTTTCCAATAATGAAATGATTTCTAAACTCTTTTCAGGATCTAGATTTCCTGTTGGTTCATCCGCAATTAAAACTTTTGGCTTATTCGCAATGGCACGACCAATCGTTACACGCTGTTGTTGTCCTCCAGATAATTCATCAGGATAACTTCTTGCCTTTTCTTTCAAATCAACAAGTTCTAACACTTCCATCACACGTTTACGAATTTGTTTGCGTGGCATACCTACAACTTCTAGGGCAAAGGCAATGTTTTCAAAGACAGTTAATTTTGGAAGTAAACGATAATCTTGAAACACGCAGCCAACATTACGTCTATAGTATGGAACTTTTCTATGTTTTAAAGCTCCTACATTAATGCCACCTACAATAACTGTACCTTCATCTGGAACTTCTTCTCCATTTAGCACTTTGATCAATGTAGATTTACCAGAACCTGTGGCTCCGATCACATAGACGAATTCACCTTTATCAATATGTAAATTTACATGATTTAAAGCATGTACTCCATTGGGATATGCTTTTGAAACATCTTTTAAATCAATCATAATGTTCCCCCTAACTAAAGAACTTTTCCGGTCTTTCCCTGCAAGGTGCTGCTTTGCCAGCTTCACAAGAAGTACCTGTGCCTGACCAGCCTGTTCCCCACGCAAAATCAGCACCTGCACTAAAGCGAGCTACCGCATCACTCACTGACATTGAACCTAGATTATAGACTTCAATATGTGTGTGCGCTCCACTTGAGTTTCCTGAATTTCCCGATAATGCGATTGTTTGTCCTTGTGAGACACTTTGTCCTGCACTTACATAGATAGTTTGTGACAAGTGACAGAAACTTACGGCATATAGTGTACCGTTCACATTACACAACATTTCTATTGTATTTCCACCACCATAAGGATAGCCTGACCAGTTACCCAAATAGCCTGAGTTGCTTCCTACAGGGGCTGCAGCATATAGAATAACACCACTTGCCGGAGCTACTACAGTTGTACCAATTGGAGCTGCCCAATCGAGTCCTAGGTGCATGCCTCCACCAGGATATGCCCATGTACCTGCACTTTTACTTCCACCTTGTACAGGATGTATAAATCCAGATACAGATTCAATCGATCCTGAGAAGTTTGTCGAAATCACAAAGTCACGAATACTATTCATATCCACTTGTGCAGAACGTTTTTGTGCTTCTAACTCTGTAATTTTTTTCTGATATTCTTCAACCAACTTATTATAAGATTCCTCTAATTCACTGGCCTGTTTTTTTTGTGATTCAAGTTCTGCCTTTTGACTTTTTGCGTCTTCATCCAAACGCTTTTGTTCGTCTTGCTGCAAAACAAGTTCTTTCTTTAATTTATTTAACTTTTTAATTTGCGACTGATCATCTTCTGTGATTCTTTCAACTCCAGAAATACGACGTAACATATCACTTAAACTATCCGATCCCATGATCAAGTCAATGATCATATTGGTTCCGATCGTTGTTTGTTCGTTTTTCATACGATTTTCGATTTGTGCATTCCAAGCATCAATTTCAGCTTGTTTTGCCTGAATCTTTTCTTCTAATTCTTTAATATTGTTTTCAATCAACTCAATCGATTTTTCTTTTTCACTAATCTGCATTTGTAGATTCGAAACCAATTCCTTTTGTTCCTTAGCTAGCTGCTCCATTTTTGTCGTATCACTCTGCAAAGAAGCTATGCTTGAAGTATAAGCTTCAATACTATTTTGCAGGCTTTGTTTACGATTCTTCTGATATTCCTGAAATCCCTGACAAGCTTTTACGCCAGCTTGTGAAGTTTGCGCTTGACTACACTTGGCATACCAGGCTTCTGTATCGGAATAGTCTTCTGCTGAAACAGGCATGATCAATGAGCAGGCCATAGCTACACTTAGAAAGCCTGCATATAATTTATATTTTCTCATCGTGTCCACCTCAAATATTTTCTAACGGCTAAATAACTTCCTAGCATTCCTACAACCATTCCAATCAAAAGAATGCCGCCTGAAGTACACAACACAAATGGATATGGTTTCAACATACTCATCATGTCACTAAAAAACATACCATTCATTATGTGGTAAAGTCCTGTATAGCCAAATATACAAATCAAAACAGGGCCTAATGCGCCCCAAAAGCCGATAAAGATTCCTTCTAATACAAACGGTAAAGAAATATACCAGTTATAAGCACCTACTGTTCGCATGATCGCAATCTCATCTTTTCGTACTAAAATTGTCATTTTAATGGTATTTCGAATCAAGAATACAGCAATCAAAACCATCAATCCAACAAAGACACTTCCCCATACACGAATATTTTTAAACAGTTGAATCATCGTGTTGATAGCACTACCTCCATATGTAGCTTCTACAACACCATCCATTTTAGAAATTTTCTTTGTCACTTTTGAAATTTTTGTGTTGTCATTTAATTCCACATTCAAAACATCATATAAAGGATTCTTGTCCTCTCCTTTATATTGTTTAAACATAGCCCCATTTTCTTTGATCAACGCATCCAATTCCTCTTCTTTACTTGAATACGTTACTTTTTTTACGGAAGCAAGAGATGAAATTGAATCCGATAATTCACTAATTTCTTCATCTTCTAGTGTTGGATTTAAAGAGACTTGAATCATGAATTCACTTTCGATTTGACTCGTAAATCCTCCGACATTCATGTAAATCACAAATATAAACAAGGCCATCAATAAAGCAATGCCAATCGATACAATTGAAGAAAATGTCATTGAGAAATGACGATGCATATCTTTATTGGCACTGCGTACTAGTCTTGGTAAACTCTTAAAAAACAGTAACATTTTTATCACCTACAACAACAATTATAACACACCTATCAAATCGTCTTACAAATCACAAAATTTCACATACACCTTCATTCTAATCCTTCCATGTGAAAACAACATTAAAACGAAAAAAAAGATCGATTTCTCGACCTCTTATAAACTTTGACCTACTGCATCTGCCTTTTTAATAGCGGCAATAAACTCTTCTTTTGTGAATGGGAAAGGTGCATTTTTCCACTCATTTGTTTTTGTGGCTGCTTCAGTCAAAGCTTCTAAATGGCTTTCATCCAAGTCTACATCCGCTAAAGTCACTGGTAAGCCGATTGATTTATTGAATTTTGCCATTTTCATTAAGTTTTCTTCATCTTTAGCGTATGCATACAATACTAATACACCAAAGGATACAACTTCACCATGTAGATGGTGTCCATCGCGTGCAATTGAACAGCTTCCATTATAGAAGGCATGCGCAATGCTTGAATTATAATAATATTCTGGTTGGTTTGTTAAGTTTGAAACATATCCAGTGGATACAACAATATCCAATGCAATGGCTTCGATTGCAGCTGAATTTGTATCATTTTTACAATCTTCCATACCTTGTTTTCCATATTTCAACAATGGTTCTGTACAAGTTTTAGCTAATGCCAAACCCATTGTAGCTGTATGATCTAAAGTCTTTCCTTGTGTTGCGAATTCAACTTCACATTGTTTAGACAAGGCATCCCCAATTCCTGCCCAGAAATATTCACTTGGTGCTTTTGCGATAACATCTGGATTGATAAAGATGTGTGCTGGACAATGAGGATATGAATAGTGGTCCAATGCTCCATTATCATCATATACTACGGCAATAGCTGTAGCGGCCGAACAGTTTGAACAGATTGTTGGAAATGAGAAAACCATTTTGTCATTCATTTCAATGGATGCGGTTTTACAAGTATCGATAGCTTTTCCTCCACCAATCGCAAAGATAACATCGGCTTCTTGTACGTTTGGATTTGAAGTCAATTTATGTACGTTTGTCATAGTACATTCAATACCATATACAATTGAATCTGTAATAATAATATCAGTCTCTTTAATGGCTTCACGAATTCTTGGCTCAGCAGCTGCCAAAGCTCTTTTACCACCAATCAATACAACTTTTTTAACATTGTATTTTTCACATACACCTGGGATTTCGTTGTAACAACTTTCTCCGACTGAATAATTAGACATTTCAATTGTTTTCATAAACTTCTACTCCTTCTTTTACTTCAACACTTTTTGTATGATAATTCTTGTATACACCTACAGTTAAGAATGGAACGATAATGATTGCGATAGCTAAATATCCACAATATCCATATCCATATTTAATAATATTTGTTAATCCGGCTAAAGAAATTGTCATGGATACAATAATAATAATAAAGGCAGATACAATAATTCTTTTCTTTACTGGATTTTCTACATTCTTTAAAACACGAATATTTTCAAAGCGAGCCACAAATCCGAATGTTGTTGTTACTGCTGTAGAAATTAAGCAAAGTAATAAACAAATACCATATACAACAACCATCCAGTTGGCATTCATCGCATTTAAACTTGTCAATGTAGGTAGAGTTGTTTCTCCATAAACACCCTTCCAAGAAATTAACATCAATACACTTAATACTAATGAGACAGCATTCATCACAAATGAGATCCACATTGCTTTTGAACAAGATTTACGATCTGGTAAGATAGCTCCACAAGCAACGATTGTTGGTAATGTCACACATTGAAAGCCTGCATATGTAAATGCATTTAAGATAGCTTTAGGCATATTCATAAAACCATTTACAGTAAAGTCATTTGCTAAAATAGCTCCAATATTTTGACCTTTTATGATTCCCATACCATAAATAACAATAGCTGTTACCAAAATAGCCATACCCATATATGTACTTGCCATACGAACCACGTTGGCTCCAAAAATTGTTAAGCAAAGAACAACAATCCCAACCGCAACGACACAAGCATAATAATTAAATCCAAAGTATTGTTGTAATGCACTTGCAGCTCCACTAATTGCGGCTGCAACAGCCATCAAAACCATGATATTAAAGAAAATCTCAAATAAGATTTCCAACTTATCGAATGGATGATATAAGTTTTCAAACAATTCCTTTGCGCTTGTCAAATTTCTCTGGTTATACATCACCATGGCTTCTCGCATTGTCAATATCAATAGCAACATAGCTATTATGGCACTCACAATACCAGTCCATCCTAAACCTACATAATATGTATTTGCCTGATTTCCTGTGGCAAATCCACCTCCAGCATGTGCTGAGAATAATACGGCGCCTACCGAAAATATCGCCATTTTTCCAACTTTTTGTGCTTTCATACTTTTCCTCCTATAGCGTGCACAACAAGCTAACAAAAAAACCAATCGTTTCTTGCTGCCTGTTTAGACAGAAGAGACGAAAGGTTAGAATTACAATACTTCCGCGGTACCACTCTTCTTCATTCATTTAAGAATGCACTCATTTCAGATGCTATCACATCCTGCTTTATTAACGTTAAGCCTACGTTCAAGTCTTATCAACCTGACCACTCCATGGTAAGTTCAAAGTTCCATCTTTTATGTCTTGCACCAACCGACAACTCTCTAACAAAGGCTTTCCTTTTACTACTCCATTTCCTTGTGTTTTGTGCGTTTATAATAACACTACATTTTCATTTATGCAAGCATTTTCTTACATTTATTTTCAGTAAATTCGAATCTACGTTTTACATCCATCAAAAAAATGGTCCATATTACTCATATTTACCCTCAATATCCAATAATTTTTCTTTCTTCTCAATTCCACCTGCATATCCAGTTAAATGCCTAATTTGATCCAAACAATCTAAAGACAATTTATATTTTATTATAAAGTTTTCAATTTTCTATTATAATGTTCTTGGCATTGAAAGATAAGAAAGAACCCCTAGGGACTGCAATCTCTAGGGGTTCGCTTTTTTTGGATTTGGCATGAAAGATAATACTGCTTCTACTTAACAGCGACTATAATAGCTAACGTCACTAAAAGTATGACGTAAAGTATCACAAGATACTCCACAAGTAGTACTCTGCACATTCATGCCAAACCGCAACATGTTTGTGCCTTTTCCTTTCATATTAGGACTTTTGACTCCTTATCAAAAAGTACACACGCCTATGCACTTTTCATTATACAGAAGCTATATGAAAACAATATTAAATCCCATTCTTTTTTTCAAATTTTAATAAATATTCTTTTCTTTCGATTCCACCTGCATATCCAGTTAAACTACTGTTGGATCCAATTACTCTATGGCAAGGAATCAAAATCGAGATCTTATTATGTCCGACAGCACTTCCCACCGCTTGTGCTGACATTGATGGAGAAATCATTCTTGCGATATCTTTATATGTCATAGTTTTACTATAAGGTATTTTAAGAAGAATGTGCCAAACTTTCTTTTGAAATTCTGTTCCAATCAAATGCATCTTAGGCAAAAATTCTGGCTCTTTGCCGCTAAAATAAAAGTCTAACCACTCTTTTGTTTCTTTTAATACAATCGTTTCTTTTTCAATGGGTTCTTTTAATCCGTTCGCATAATACTTTTGATTTTCAAACCAAACGCCAATCAATCCAATTTCATCAGCCGCCAATAACATTTTCCCCAATGGTGAATCATAATATTGTATATACATAATCATCCTCTTTATATAGAAAAAAAAAGCCATCCGAAGATGACTTACTTTTTAAAA
>NZ_QSPK01000003.1:0-51548 GCF_003436425.1 Eubacterium sp. TM05-53 | reverse complement strand
AAAATTGGTGGAGCGTATCGGGATCGAACCGATGACCCCCTGCGTGCAAGGCAGGTGCTCTCCCAGCTGAGCTAACACCCCATATATTCAGCAAATGGTGGGCCTGAATGGACTTGAACCAACGACCTCACCCTTATCAGGGGTGCGCTCTAACCACCTGAGCTACAGGCCCATTCGCTGAATGCCTATTTAATATACCATGTGTTTTTGTATTATGCAAGTCTTTTTTTGATTTTTTTTAAATATTATAATTAATTTAGTTTTAGACAAAAATATTGTCAATTTAATGTTTATAATTTTTTTACGGAGGTACCCTATGAGTCAAATAAAATGTCCTAATTGTGGAACTGTATTCCAGGTCGATGAGAGTCAATATCATGAAATCTTACAACAAGTTCGTAATGAAGAATTTGAAAAAGAATTAAACGAAAGACAAAAAAACTCAAATCAAATCATTCAATCGAAATTAGAAAAGGAATATGAGTCTAAATTAAATCAAAAAGCTTTAGAAATTAAAGAGCTTCAGGCAAATAAAGAACAAGAAATCATTTCTTTAAAAGAACAATTAAAATCTACTGAACAAATTATCAAGAGTGAAACCGAAAAGGCTTATCAAGAACAATTAAACAAGAAAGAGCTTGAAATCAAGCAGCTACAATCGGATTTTAATCAGAAACAAAATGATAAAGAACAGGAAGTTATTTCATTAAAAGAAAAGCTAGAGGCGAGTACACAACTGACAAAATCTGAAACACAAAAGGAATATCAGGAGCAGTTAAACCAAAAAGATTTAGAAATATCTAAACTAAATGCCAAATTAGAACAGATTCTTTCACAGAATAAGATCAATGAATCTAAGACTGAACAAGAATATAAATTGCAGCTGCAGGCAAAAGAAAATGAGATTCAAGCTTTAAAGAATGACATTTCAAATAATGAAAAGATGTTAAAGGCAAATCTAGAAAACACTTACCAATCAAGGTTAAATGAAAAGAATCTTGAAATCCAATCTTTAAAACAAGATATGGATAAAGCTAAGGTTGAAAATGAATTAAATGTAAAGAGTATTAAGCAGGACCTTCAAAATCAAATCGAACAAGATAAAATAAAATATCAGCTTCAAGAAAAGAGTTTGCAGGAAAAATACGATACTTTACTACAAACCAAAGATGAGCAAATTGCCTACTATAAAGATTTTAAATTAAAACAGTCTACTAAAATGATCGGTGAATCTTTAGAACAGCATTGTGAAATTGAATTCAATAAACTTCGTGCAACAGGCTTTCAAAATGCATACTTTGAAAAAGATAATGATGCTCGTACAGGATCTAAGGGTGACTATATCTATCGTGAATTAGATGAGAATGGAATTGAAATCATTTCCATTATGTTTGAAATGAAAAACGAAAATGACAAAACGGCTACAAAACATAAGAATGAAGATTTCTTAAAAGAATTAGATAAGGACCGTAATGAAAAACAATGTGAATATGCTGTTCTTGTTTCTATGTTAGAGCCAGATAACGATTTATATAATACGGGTATTGTTGATAAATCGCATCGTTATCCAAAGATGTACGTAATTCGTCCACAGTTCTTTATTCCGATGATCACCATTTTAAGAAATGCTGCATTGAATTCTTTACAGTATAAAAATGAATTACAAGAAGTTAGAAATCAAAACATTGATATTACACACTTTGAAGAAAGCATGAATGATTTCAAAGAAAAATTCTCTAGAAATTATAGGATTGCATCGACTAAATTTGCGAACGCTATCGATGAAATCGATAAAACAATTTCACATCTTCAAAAGACAAAGGAAGCGTTATTATCAAGTGAGCGACAATTACAGCTAGCTAACAATAAGGCAGAGGATCTTACAATCAAGCGTTTAACACGTAATAATCCTACAATGAAACAAAAATTTGACGAATTAAAGAAGCATAACCAATAAAGGACATTTCCAAATAGGAGATGTCCTCTTTTTTAAAACATATTCATGAATAATGAAATGATGATCCAAAGAATCGTAAATATTAAATATAAAAGATTTGGGATTTGTTTAAAGAATCTCGCATACCAATTCTCACTTGTCTTCTCTTCTTTAATAAATGCATTCACTTCTTTTGATTTTAAGATTACTGTAATCAATCCATAAATCACAAGCGCAAGTACTAAAACTGTAATCAAAACATGATTTGAATAAACTGACATTAATGCTAAAAAGTTATTACCTGCATGAGCTAATATAGTAACTAAAATACTATCCGATTTAAGATACATGTAACATAGCACTAGCCCCATAAAGAAAGCGGGTATGGCTTGTGTAATATTCAAATGTAACAGTCCAAATAATAATGATGTCACAACAATGGCGAACATTTTATTATATTTCGACAATGTCTGTAGAATCATACCTCTAAATATTAATTCTTCAAATATAGGTGCAAGTACGACAACACTGATAAAAGTAAAAGTGTTATACAATAAACCGCCATTTAATGAAAAATCTGGACTTGTATCTGGTAATCCAAACTTTGATAATAAAGCTCCAACAATACCAATCGCATAATTTAAAAAATACATCATTGAAACTGTATCTATTGTCTCTTTGGGTTTAAATGTAAACTTCAAATCTTTGATACTTCGTTTAAAAGAATTACTCATAAACCATAACAGGATGATTCCAGATATAAAAGAAATCAACATTTCAATACAGGCATTGATTGCGGAATAATCATAATACAAAGAATACATGATTAAAGGCATAGCTACAAAGCTAAACAAAAAAGAGAGTGTCAGCTGCATAATAATATATAGCCATAATGAGCCTCCAACTTTACTCAATTCTTTATCAGGCATAAATTTAGGTGGTTGTTCCATAAAAATCACTACTTTCTAAATTCATTCTACCATAAAAGAGGCCCTTAGGCCTCTTGTAAAATATGAAGTTTTCTTAATGATTCCTCAATTGAATCTAAATCTTCTTTTGATTGTGCACTCACCGTATGACAATGATATCCACTCGTTAGATCCGTTAAAGGTTTTGCCTGATTCTGTGAAATAGAATCAATGAATTCCTTGACTTGTTTTCTAGAACTAATGTTCATTTTAGCCTCTAACTTTCCATATACATCATGTTTGACAAATACATTTTCAATACAGCCACCACAATCTACGATCGCATTCATTTCTTCTTCCATACGATCATTCAAATGAAAACAAGAAAATACTCTTCGAACTCTTTGATGTGAACATACATATCCTTTGTGTGTCGCATAAATATGAACATTTCTTGCCTTTAATAAGGCAATATCCTGTACAATGACTTGTCTTGATACATTAAACTTTTTGGAAAGTGCACTTCCTGAAACTGGCACTTCGCTTTTTGAAATCGTGTCATAAATGGCTTGAAGTCTAGCTTCTTTTTCCATTTATTTCACCTGCAAGTTTTTTAAAGACAAATCTAAAATAGGTGCTGAATGCGTTAGAGCACCACTTGAAATATAGTCCACACCTAAAGCCGTTAGTTTTTCAATGTTCTCTTTTGTGACATTTCCAGAACATTCTGTTTCGGCTCTTCCATCAATGATTTCAATTGCTTTTTTCATATTTTCAACACTCATGTTATCTAACATGATAATATCCGCACCTGCTTCAACCGCTTCTTTAACCTGTTCTAAATTTTCTACTTCCACTTCAATTTTACGAACAAAAGAAGCATAATCCTTTGCCATCTTAACTGCATTCGTGATTGAACCAGCTGCTGCGATATGATTATCCTTCAACATAACACCATCTGATAAATTGTATCTATGGTTATTTCCACCACCAACACGAACTGCATATTTTTCAAACACACGCATATTTGGTGTTGTTTTTCTTGTGTCCAACAGCTTTGTCTTTGAACCCTTCAAATAAGATGCGACACGATTTGTATAAGTGGCAATTCCACTCATTCTTTGAAGATAATTCAACGCCGTTCTTTCACCTGATAAAAGAACACGAACATCTCCAGACACTTCGGCCAATAATTGTCCGTCTTTAACGGAATCCCCATCTTTTACATAGAATTTCACTTCCATGTTTTCATCTAATAAATAAAAGACTCTTTCAAATACTTCAAGGCCTGCAATAATCCCATCTTCTTTACAGATCAATTGTACCTGTCCATATTGATAGGAAGGCATGACTGCATTTGTTGAAACATCTTCACTTGTTATATCTTCCTGCAAAGCTTGAATCAATAAGTGATCCACATTTAAACACATTGTATTCTTATCCACGAGCTTGTCTCTCTCTTTCTATTTCTTCAAGTACCAAATCATGATACATCTTTTCTTGATTTGATAACTGATGTGACTTCGTCACTTTTGCCAAATGATCAAAATCATTTGTATAAGCCGGTTCCTTTTTCAATAAATCAACAACGGCTCTCTTTCCCCAAACTAAAGATTCCAATAAGGAATTACTAGCCAAACGATTTCTTCCGTGAACTCCATTACAGCTAGTTTCTCCAACTGCATATAAATGCGACATAGAAGTTCGTGAATCTTTATCTACATGAATTCCCCCCATAAAATAGTGCTGAGCTGGTGTAACAGGAATCCATTCTTTTGTACAATCATGTCCTTCTTCTAAACACTTTTCATAAATGTGAGGAAAATGATTCTTGATGACTTCTGCACCTAAAACAGTCATATCCATCCAAACATAAGGCATATCATCCTTCTTCATTTGTTCGCGAATCTTTTGTGTCATGATATCGCGTGGCAACACTTCATTCGCAAAACGTTTTCCGTCTTTTCCATAAAGCTTAGCTCCTTCACCACGAACCGATTCACTAATAAGGAAGGCTCTTCCTTTTTTCTTTGTATATAAAGTTGTTGGGTGAATCTGTACATAATCCACATTTTCTAATTTAATACCATGCTGGATTGCAATCGCAATGGCATCTCCCGTTAAGTGTGGATAGTTTGTTGAATGATCATATAATCCGCCGATTCCACCACACGCAAAGATTGTGTAACCTGCTTCAATGCTCATTTCATTGTTGTTGGCATCTTTTGCCAAAACACCATAACATACATTGTCCTTTTCAATAATGTCTGTCATAGTGACATATTCCATGATTGTAACATTCTCTAATTTGCGAACCACATCTAATAAAGTGGATGTGATTTCTTTTCCTGTAATATCTTCATGGAATAAAATACGTGGTTTAGAGTGTGCCCCTTCACGCGTATAATCTAATTCACCATCTTTTGTCGCAAAATCAACACCATATCCAATCAATTCATTAATAATGTCACGGCTTGAATTAATCATAATTTCAACAGATTCCTTACGATTTTCGTAATGCCCTGCCTTCATAGTATCTTCCATAAAAGAATCAAAATCATTTTTGTCTCTCAATACACAAATTCCACCTTGTGCTAAAAATGAATCACTATTTTCGACATCAGATTTTGTCAACATTAGGACCTTTTTATCATTTGGAACATGTAAAGCTGCAAACAATCCACTTGCACCGGTTCCAACAATAACTATATCTGCCTCTAACTTTTCCATACTATTTTGCCAACTCCAACATTCTATCTAATGACTTTTCGGCCATAGCCTTCACTTCTTCATCTACAAACACTTCATTTGTCTCATTCAACAAACAATCATAAACTTTTTCCAAAGATACTTTTTTCATATTCATACAAATCAATTTATCGGATAATGGATAGAAAGTTTTATCTGGTGATTTCAACTGCATTTCATGAAGTACCCCAAGTTCAGTGCCAATCACAAATTCTTTACTTGAATTTTCCACTGTATATTGAATCAATTCTGAAGTGCTTCCCGCAAAATCAATTGCCTCAACAACTTCATTAACACACTCAGGATGAACAATGATTGGAACATTTGGATGTTCTTCACGTGCTTTTTCAACATCTTTTAATGTCACACGCTTATGCGTAATACAATATCCATCATTTAAGATAATATTCTTTTCAGGTACTTGTTTCTTCACATAAGCACCTAAGTTTCCGTCTGGAATAAAGAAAATATTTTTATTTGGAAGTGAACGAACAATCTTCAATGCATTTGAACTTGTTACACAAATATCAGCCATCGTTTTTAATTCAGCTGTTGAGTTGATATAACATACGACCGCTAAATCTTCATATTCTTCTTTCATCCTCTTAATAACAGCCTTACTTGCCATGTGTGCCATTGGACAATCTGCATTTAAATCTGGCATCAATACTTTCTTGTCTGGATTCAACATTTTGGCACTTTCACCCATAAATTTAACACCCGCAAATACAATAATATCTGCATCTGTATTTTTTGCTTTCTTTGCCAAAGCATAAGAATCTCCGACAAAATCCGCTACATCTTGTACAGCTCCATCTACATAATAATGCGCTAAAATAATCGCATTTTTTTCCTTTTTTAATTTCAATACATCTTCCTTTAAAGACATGGAATTTTCCTCCCTTAAAAAATTTTACCGCTTTGAATTATACACCCAGGCTTTACATCTGACAAGACAGTTGTAAAGTCAATATTATATAAGTTATATATCACAAGGAAATAAGCATGAAAAAAGCGATGAATCAAAAATCATCGCCTTATTTTTTTTCTATAAAATGCTTGGTGCAATATAAGTACGGGTTTTGTACTCTGCATCTAAATCATACAAACCCTTGGCATCGTGTCCAAACAATTCAAATCGAGAAATTAAATCCGAAGCATTCTTTTCTTCTTCTCCTTGTTCTTTGACAAACCAATCCAAGAACTGCATAGTTCTAAAATCTTTTTCTTCATAAGCCGCTGCGTAACAAGTATGAATCAATTCAGTTACGTATTGTTCATGTTTTAAGCCTGCCTTTAACGGATCACTTAGCTCATTTAAAGGAATATTTGGCTTATTAATAGCTTCCAAAACAACACTATAATCATTATCTTGAAGATATTGCATCATCAATTGAGCATGTGCAATCTCTTCTTGTACTTGTACATGATACCAATTTGCGAAACCCTCTAAACTTTTATCATGATAATAATTTTCGAAATCCAAATACAAATAAGCAGAATATAATTCTTTATTAACTTGATTATTCAACATGTCCGCTACTTTCTTACTCAACATAGCACATTCCTTCTTTCTGGCTATATCATACTCCTAGCAACAAGAAAAGTGTAGTGATATGCTCTCACAACGCTTCATTTACACATTTCATTAAATTGTCTACATCCTTATCATTCGGATGTTTTAAAGCCTCATCAAAATTCTTCAACATTTCAGGATTCGACTCAAACTTTGCACGAATTGACAAAGGCATCTTACCTTGGCACATACATGTTCCTTTAACGTAGTTGGATGCATCTAAATGGTTTTGAACATTTTTTAAAATCATCTCAAAATATTCTTTAGATGTAAGTTATCAAATAGAATAGAAAATATTTACAGTGAAAAATTAAGCTGAAAAAATCCGTAAAAATCCGTAAAAAATTGAAAAAAGCCCATAAAATCGTGCAATTTTGAGTAAAATTACTGTAATACTATGAAAAACAGTAATTTTTATTTTGCAACAAAAAAATCGTAAAAAATGGGCGTTTTTGAAGAATAATTGGATTTTATAAAAATAATGAAAAATGACCTTTTAACAACCTTTTACTACCTTTTAAATTAAAAACAAAAAAAGTCAAAAAACACCGATAAATAAAGGCTTTTTTGACTTTTAAAAGGTAGGTTTTAAACTTTTAAAAATTTAAAAATTTGTATATATAAATCTAATTGTTAAAAGGTAAAAAATGAAATCTCACTGTAAGTTTTTAGGCTTTTCACTGTAAATGCTTGAAAAGTCCCATTTTATCGGCTTTTTTTGAGTTTTCAAAAACCTTTTAACAAAAATGGATTTACAGTGAGATTTTTAAGAAAATGATTAAATTTGTACGTTTCTTAAAAGGTGATTTTAAGCTATTATTTTTTACTAATTTCATCAGCTTTTTGAATAGTATTATTCATGGCTTCACGAATGGCGTCTGCTTGAGTAATTCCAAGAATTTTACATGCCTCTTTGAACTGATCTACGAAGTCATTTTTAAAGGAAGCACGAACGGTTTTCATGTTCTCTTTTTTCCATTCTCGTTTATACTCATTTTCATTAAATTTAGTCATTTGTATCACCTCTTTTTCTGTAGTAGATATAGCATACAATCATCACTATGCAGCTGATCCATTTCACTATATCAAAAATAGTAGGATTGGCAAACTCTCCTTCGAAGCCTTCAATAATAACGACTAAGGTTAATGCACATACAATAATATCAAAGATTTTCATTGATGATGATAGAGGAACATGTTATATTATAAATGATAAGGGAGGATGAGGTTGCCCTCATCTCTTGCCCTTGCGATTTTTAGACTTCTTAGATTTTTTTCTAGCAGTAGTAATGATTAAGCAGATCGAACTAACAATTGCTAGGAAAGCTTCTGAGAGGTCTTTTATTATTTCGCTAATATGTTCATCCATCTTCACACCTCCTTCCTTACATTATTATTATAACATAGTAGGCATACTATGTCAATAAAAATATATAAAAAGATGCAGATTTTTAATAGAATTTGCATCTTTTTTTCTTATAAAATATCGTATTTTGATATATCCTATCGCACTTGGATATAAGGGAAGATAAAGTCTAATATATGTAGTATTTTAGTCGTGGGTTTTATTAACTTTTAATGTATCGTTAATTGTTTTTAAATTAAGCATTGCCATGTAAAGAACTTTCTTTTTCTCTTCTTTTTTATTAGACATTAAGATACTTTGCAATTCAGAAATTATTGTGAAAATTGCATGTTGATTATCTTCGTCTTCTTGTTCAAATATATTTAATATTCTTTTTAGCATTTGAGGAAATTCGTTATTTATAGAATTTAGAACATCTAAATCATCCCATATCATAGGCTCTCTTATATCTGTTTCTCCACGCAAAAAAGATCCACTCACATTAAAAAAATTTTCTAGTGCAACCATATTCTGTGAGCTAGGTTCTCTTACGCCACGTTCCCAATTCATAATTGTTCTAAATGGAATATTTAATTGTTCACCCATTTGTTTTTGTGTTAAACCTTTTTCTTTTCTTAAAAGTCTTATGTTGTCAGCGAGCTTCACGCTTATCACCTCTTTTATAGTATAGCAATTATGTAACCACTTGGATAGAAAAAACACATCTAATAAATAAAAAAATGTCTTGACCTAACCACGTGGGTATCTTATAATATGATTAAGGTAGCCATATGGATACATTTGGAGGTGGTTATATGTATTTAATACCTAATATTGACGAAATCAAAAAAAAGAGAAAAGCTAAAGGTTTGTCTAAATGCAAATTATCTATTGAGGCAGGCTTAGGTAATCAAGCTCTAAGCAGAATTGAAAGGCAAGAAACAAAAAAGATACATCCGTTAAGAGCTAAAGAAATTGCAAGAGTATTGGAATGTAATGTAAATGATATTTTTAAGGAGGAATAATAATGATTATTTTCTATTATAACGATAACAAACAAAACGATAACAAGGGTGTTAAAACCGAAGAAATAGATCGCATATTTTCTCACATAGAAAGGGCATCCGAATCCAACATAGACGTTGAACAATGTGAAATAGACACATTAGTTGAAGAAACGAGTGAACATAAAACAAATAATTTTAGTAAAAATCTTCGTTTATTAAGAAAATCTTTCAAACTTAAACAAGAAGATATTAAAGAAAAAACTAATATTTCTCATCACACAATTGCAAGTTATGAAATTGGTAGACGTGAACCTACAGCTAAAGACCTTTGCTTACTTGCAAAACTCTTCAATGTAAATCCTATGTGCTTAATGGAGAAAGACTTATCTAAACACAATTATTTGCATGTTGTTAGTAAGAGCAATAGTTTTGCAGAGAATCTAAAAATAATAAGAAATTCTTTAAAAATGACACAAAAAGAATTTGCTTATTACACTGGCTTAACTCTCAAATCAGTTATCAATTATGAAAATAAAGTTCATTTACCTGATTATTCAAGTTTAAAAATACTAGCTGAGAAGCTGGTTATAGATCCATTTGAATTAGTGGGTACTGGTAAATAATAACCAGTCCTTCTTAATGCAGCCAGCGGAGGTCACAAGCCCTCGAATAATGCAGAGTGAGGAGGTGGTTAAATGGAGACGCTAACACTTCAAGAATTAGCAGAATTAAAAGGATGTCACAGAGTTAGAATTCAACAACTTGTTACAGAAGGCTTTTATAAATCTGTACAAGTTAAAAATTCAAGAGGTAGATTAGTTCATGCCATACCTCTAGATCAACTGACAGAAGAGGAACAACAAAAATACTACCAATCTAAAGGTATCTTAAATACTAACATTGAAGTACAAAATGCTGAAAAGTTAGAGTTCATGAGTACCGAAGAAAGAGAAGAATGTGTATTTTGGGAAAATGTTATTAATGAATGGCAATCATTCAGGAATAAAGAAAACGTAAGAAATAAGAGTGAAGTTGATGAACTATTTATCACAAAGATGAAGTTAGAACATCCTGAACTTAATATCTCCACAAGTATTCTTTATCGGAAGTTTAAAGCCTTAAAAAATGGAGATTTAGAGGGCTTGATTGATAAACGAGGAAAAGCCAAAAAAGGTTACACAAAAATTGATGAACATGTGTGGCAAGTATTCTTGAGTTTCTTGTTAGACCAAGCAAAGCATCCACTTAGAAAATGCTATCAATATACTCTGTTATATATTCAAGATACAGCACCTGAGTTATATGAGAATATACCTGCTTATTGCACCTTTACAAGGCATGTAAAAGCCGATATTCCTGATGCAATCTTAACTCTTGGAAGAGATGGCGATAAGGCATTTGACGATAGATGTGCGCCATACATACGAAGAACTTATGACAACATGGATTCAAATGACTATTGGATTGGTGATAACCATACAATCGATGTAATTGTTGGGGATGGCGAAAAGACATTCAGACTATACCTAACAGCCTTTATGGATGCACGAAGTGGAATTATGACATGTATCTACATTACAGATACACCATCATCACAAGCTTCAATTTATTCATTAAGACGAGGCATTAAGAAGTATGGAATACCTAAGAATGTTTACTTAGACAATGGTCGAGAGTTCTTAACGTTTGACTTTGGTGGTTCAGGACACAGAAAGAAGAAAAAGGACGAAGATAAATTCGCTCCTCCACCAATTCTTGAACGATTGGGGATCAATATGGTCAATGCCTTAGTTAGAAATGCAAAGGCTAAAATCATAGAAAGAAGATTCTTAGATTTCAAAAACAGTATTTCTAGATTATTTGCAACTTATACAGGTGGAAACGTAGTTGAAAAGCCTGAAATATTAAAAGTTGAACTTAAAAACGGAAATATACCTGATAAAGAAGCGTTTATCAAAGAAATCGAAGAACTGATTGAATATTATTTGAATTATGAAGAATACAACGGTGCAGTTGCAGCAGATAAAGGTAAAAGAAAGATTGATGTATATCAAGAAAACCTTCATACGAAGATAACTGCAACCGAAGAACAATTAAATCTCATGATGTTAAGATCCACTAGAGCTCAAAAAGTGACAAGACGTGGCGTTAGCTTGAAGATTGGTGGAACTCAGCTAGATTACTTCAACAACGAACTAATCATGCAGATGCTGAATAAGAAAGTTTATCTAAGATATGATCCTGATGATTTATCCAGCGTTAGGGTTTATGACCTTGATGATAGATTCATTATGGAAGTTGAAGCAGACAATGTCGCTGTACTTGAATATGGAGCAAGTAAAGAAGACGTTAAACAAGCGATGGCTAAAACTAGAGAGCTTAAGAAAATCACTAAGAAAGCAATCAATGATTCAATCATCGCTAATATCGATAGAAATACTGCACTTGAATTGATGTTGAAATCAGCTAAAGACAACAAAGACAGTGAAATTTCTAAATCAAGCTACGATTTAGAGGTCTTAAGAGCGGATGAAGATCCAGCGTTATACAAAATGCCTGATGTTGATTTAGACAAGATGAATATAAACTCAATTAAGCGACAAGGAGGAGATTATTATGCTTAACGTTGCAGTTAAAGAAAGACTTGAGAACTACATGAAAGAAGCTGGTGTTTCTCAAGCAAAGATTGCGCCACTGATTGGCGTGAGTATGACAGCTCTATCACAATATAGAGGTGGTAAATACAAGGGTGATGTAACAGCAGTAGAAGCTAAAATCGTTGAATATTTAAACACTATTACTGAACAAGAGGAAATCAAAGAAAAGGTTCAAACATATAAACCGATGGACGATTACATTCCTATTTCTATTAGCGAAGACATTTATAAGATGATTAGATACGCTCAATTAAACGGAGGTATCGCCATCGCCCATGGTGATGCAGGAATTGGTAAAACAAAAGCAGCACAGAAGTATGTAAGAGAAAATCCAACGCAAGCAATCTATATGGAAATGAGTCCTGTAGCTGGAACTCTAGGCAATATGCTTAGACTTCTAGCTAGGACACTTAAAATTCCTGAAAGCAGAAACAAGATGGAGTTGATGCTTGCCATCCGAGATAAATTGGAAGGAACAAACCGAGTGATCATCATTGATGAAGCTCAACACTTGAAATTATCAGCACTTGAACAAATACGAACACTTGCTGATCCAAACTCAATTACAGGAACAAAGGGTGTTGGAATCGTGTTAATCGGAAATACAGAGGTCTATTCAAAGATGAAAGGTAAACAGGAAGCACAATTCGCTCAGTTATTCTCAAGAATTAAGATGAGTCGATACTATTCAACATCCAATGTTACCGATGATGATGTAGAAAAATTATTCCCAGTATTAAAACAACAAGGTTTGAATAAAGAATTAAACTTCTTAAAAGGTGTTTGTAAATCAAAATGGGGCATTCGTGGAGCAACCAATGTTTATGAAAATAGCATTAACAATGATGATGTTTCAGTAAATGGATTGTTCGCCATGGCTAGAACATTGGGAATAGAGGTTATTTAAAATGCTAAATACATTGATAGAAATAAGACATAACATCTGCACTGCCATAGTTGTATATGCAATCTATGTAAGTATAAAAAACAATAAAGAGGAGAGAAACGAAAGTGAGAAAGAGAAAAATTAAAAAGACATTGATTAGCGTTGTAATCGGAGTGATTTTAGGTATTTTGCTTAGTGAAGTAACTTCTAAGCTAAGCATACAAGACTGTTTGTTATTAGCATCTATTCTATTGATTCTTGTGATTGTAACTGCAGCTATTATGGCTGAAGATCTAGAGATTAGAATTAAAAAAGCCTATTTAGAAGGAAAACAAACGCTAAATTGTAAATGCACACACACATTAAAAACTGAGGACAAATAAAGTCCTCCTTAATGCAGCCAACGGAGGTCACAAGCCCTCGAATAATGCAGAGTGAGGAGGTGAAGATAATGAGATTAGTAAGGGATTCTCTATACTTTGAACCTAGAGTGATCACTACGGTCGGCTCATTGCATTGGTTTGGTGATATTTATCTTGCCGAAGAATTGTTAAAGTTGGCAACACAAACAGTTTATATCCGAGATGACAGGCAATATCTGTATGTTTATCGAATGAAAGAAGATGCATTTAATGTAGAAAAGATACAAGCGACTTTTGAATTAGTATGCAAGTTGAAAAAACATGACGATAAAAGAAGATATGGAAACCAGTTCTTAAAGTAGGAGGAACATATGGCAACGAAGAAATATAAACGCATGACCAATCGTGAAAAAGAAGAAAGAAAACGTATCAAAAAGATTTTACAAGAAGATGGGATTCTTCCACCTGATAAACCTAGGCTAAACAGAAAGAAGTTCGCTCAAGAAGTTTGTGATGAATGGAAAGATTACAGCTTAGGGGACTATGTGAAATTGAATACATTTATCATTGTCCTAGAAATGATGACGAATTCAGGTCGATACGGAAACATCAGTAAAGAAGATCTTGGTATTTTAAAACTTAAAAAATGTGCGATGGTGTTGGATCAAAAACTTCAAGAGAACGGTAATAGGATGACTATTGAACAGATTACTGAAGTTATTGAACCTATATGGAAATTGTGAGGTGATAAAAATGGGCTATCAGAACATGACCAACGAACAAATCAAAATAAGAATTGAATGGATCGATAGAGAGTTATTCTATATCGACATGAAAGACCGATGGGATGCTTGTGATTGGAGTTTAGTACACGAGTATGAAAAGGAAAAAAGAGAGCTTCAGGCAATGCTGGAAGCTAGAACTGAAAAAAAATAGTATGACTGGACAAGAATTCTTTGAAAAAGTAACTAAAAATCCAAGATACAAGCACTTATACGAGAACAACATACATTTCAATACACAAATGCAATATCTCAAGTCAAAGCCCAAAGTCCTTACATCAACCTTACTTGGCTCAATCGCTTACTTAAGCATGCTTCTTATGTATCAAGATTTAGAAAAAATAAGAGAAAGTGACAATGGAATAGGAGTTTAACATGGATAAAAAAGAGGTTTTAAACAAACTTAAAAAATGCGAAGAGGATTTAAAAAACACTTCTTCGCCAATGAGAAAAAGAGACCTGTTGAAGTACAAAAGAAGACTTCAAAAAGAAATGAACAAATGCAGGAGGATGGAACAATGAAAAGATCGCTTCTGATTGTTTCGCTAATGCTCACTATCATGGTAACGAATAAGGTATATGCCTTGACAATCGCTCCAGTGAATAAACTAACAGCAACCGAAACAGAAACTATCGAAACCAAAGCTAATGAGTTAAAAACAGAGGTCAGGACATATTACGATGTCCCTCTTGATATAGGGCTTCAAGATTATATTAGAGAAGAGTGCATAAATGCAGGATTAGATATGGAATTAGTACTTGCGATTATGAAGGTAGAAAGTGATTTCAATTCAGAAGTTATATCTAGTACAGATGACTTCGGACTTATGCAAGTCAATAAAATCAATTTTGAAGAGGTAGAAAGAGCACTTGGACTAACAAATATGCTTGATCCACACCAAGGCGCTAAGGCTGGCATCTATTTATTAAGCAAGCTGAAATGGTGCGAAAGTGAACATCAAATGCTTATGGCTTATAACATGGGTGTTACAGGCGCTCAAAGGTTATGGAAAGAAGGCATTTATGAAACAAACTACTCTAAGAAGGTATTAAAAGCAAAAGAATTGATAGGAGGTAATCAATATGAAATCACAGTATTTTGTAATCAAGAAGCTGAATGGTGAAAAGCGATTTGCCAAGGTTGATGAAGAGCTAACAGTAGAAGAGTTTATGGCTTGCTTTTCTTTGTATGTTAAAGAAGCCTATCCGATTACAGAAGATGAATACAAAAAATGCACTGGGGATAAATAACCCATTGCTCTAATGCAGCCAACGGAGGTCACAAGCCCTCGGATAATGCAGAGTGGAGCATACAAAAGCAAAGGAGGAAAAACAGATGGAAAACAAACTTTATAAAAAGATTTCTAGAACTGGTGGAATAACGATTCCTGCACAGGTGAGACATCAGATGAACATTCCAAAAGGTGCAGCAGTAGAAATCGTTCAAACGGAAGACAATAGCCTTCTCATCAAAAAGCATATCCCTACATGCATGTGTTGTGGAACTGCTGACCATGTAAAAGTGTTTAATGGCGTGGAACTATGCACGACATGTGCTAGTAAGTTCACTGGAGGTGGCGAACATGGAAATTAGAGAGAAAGTTGATCGCTACGCTGAACTAGATGCACAACTAGCAGGCATTAAAAATGAAATGGATAATCTAAAAGCTGACTTTGAAGAATACGCTGAAAAGGATTTACAGGACACGAAACTAAAAACTGTAGAAATCTATGGAAGTAGTGGTGCTAAAGTCATCGTACAAAATGCAGCAACAGTCAAACCAATTTCATGGGTAGTTATCAAAGAGGTTTTAGGAAAGACCGTTCCTGATTTCATCAAGGAAGAAACAAAACTCTCATTGACCGATGTTGCCAAAACAATGTTGGCGAATATGTTTAAGGGAGATTATATTGAAGATACATTATCTAATGTTGTCGCTCATATGACTCCTGACCAAAAGAAACAAACGCTTCTTATGAAACGTTTAAAAGGCAAATACAAGCAAGACCAAAAGAACATCTTGAAGTACACCGACCTTAGTGAAAAAGAAGCAAGTGATAATGCATTCCTTGTACAGGATGTTATGGCTTATCAAAATATCTTGAGAATTATTGAAGCTTCAGGATTTGATGGAACTGTTGAAGAGGCAGTAGCTAAAATCAAGAGTTCATTGATTGTCGAAGATTCAATCAAGGTAACGCTAGAAGCGGAATAATAGAAAGGAGCAATCTTATGAAAACTGTTGAGAGATGGCAGACCAAAAAAATATATGCTATTGCAAGTGCATTAGGATATGTTGATCGCCAAGATAAAGATAATGACATCTTGCATATGATTATTTTTAGTCAAACATGTAAATATTCAACTAAGGAACTAACGTATCGTGAAGCCAATGAAATCATCGCCTACTTGGAAAAACAACAGAATAATAAGATTGATGAAGTCATGACTGCAGGACAAAAGAAGAAATGCTGGTCACTCATGTATGAGCTTCAATCTTTGGATAGAGAGCCAAATACTGCTCCTGTAGGCGAAAGATTGGCAGGTATTATAGAAAGACAGTTCCAAGTAAGATCAACCCCACAACGCATATTTAATCGCCTTTCAAGAGATGATGGAAACAAACTGATTGAAATTTTGAAAAACTACGTTAGGACAGCTGAAAGAAAATGGATGAGTTAATTGAAAGTGCAGATGTAACGTTGGATGATTTAAATGAAGAACAGTTACAGGTCGTTGAAGTCATTGGTTTAGAAGCCTATAAGCGTTTGATTTACTATTATGCAGGAACAAGCATCTACATTCCTAAGTTCAGTGAAATAGAGCGAAGAAAGCGCAATGAAAAGATACGCATTGAATATGAGAAAAATGGGGATATCAAAGCACTTGCCTTGAAGTATGGCTTATCAGAGATACAGATACGAACAATCATCGGTGATTTGTTTAAAAACAAAAAAACTGATCCATACGAAGGACAAGTCACATTGTTTGATTTATAGAAAAGTTAAAGAAAGTAGTAAAGTTTAACTATAAAGTAGTTTATTTTACCACTTTCTTTTTTTTATCTAAAATTTGCCTTGTAATAACGAGCAAGGAGGTATAGAAATGGAATATTTTTTAGAATTGGCAATTGGTACAGTCATTACGGTTATCACTTACTTTTTAAAAAAGACTATGGACAAGATTGATAAAACAGATCATAAAGTTCAACAAATCGAAAAAGATTATATTACCGAAATTGCTCATGAAAAGATTATTAAAGAAATCAAGAAAGATATTCAAGATATCAAAACTGACTACACGCCTAAAACTGAATTCAAAGAAGTGGTCAAAGAATTCAGAAACGATTTAAAAGAAGCACAGAAGCAGTTTTTAACAAAAGAAGACTTTATTCGTGAGCAACGAAAAACAGAAACTAAACTAGATGAAATCTATAAATTACTGTTGAAAGAGAGGGGATAGAAATGGCAGATAAAGAAATGTTAAAAAAGCGACTAGAAGCTGCAAACTTTATCAGCAACAATGGTCGTGTATTAAGAACGATTAACGTTCTTAGATATAAGTACAACGAACTTAAAAGCGTTGAAACAGTGTTAGAAATGGATGGAGTTGAAAAATGGGAATTTTTAGACTGTATCAACTATCTAACTGAAGAAAAATATATTCGTTTAAGAGATATCGCTACAAAAAATGAAGTATTGGAGCTATCTCAGGATGTCAACTACAGAAACCTTGAAGCTAAGCTTACTAGCAAAGGAATAAGACTTTTAGCAAGAAACATTGTAGACGATATGGTCGAGGTATAAGCCTATGGCTAATCGAAAACACAGTAAGATTGACAACTTGCCTGAAGATCTTAAATCTGTAGTTGAAACTATGCTTCAGTCCGATGCAACTTATACGGAAATCGTAGAGTTCCTAAAAGAAAATGAACAATCGGTATCAGTAGCCAGTGTGTGTAGATATGCTCGTTCATTCAATGCCAATATGGAAGCGTTGAAGATGACGCATCAGAATTTCAAACTGGTAAAAGAAGAATTGGATCGTAATCCTGATCTAGATATGGCAGAAGCGATTATCCGTATCACATCAGGCAACGTGTTTAATCGCCTAGCAAGCACGAAAGAAGAAGACTGGGATGAAGTAGATCTAGCGAAACTGATGAAGGAGTCTAATGCTCTTATTCGTGCGACTGCGTATAAGAAAAGAGTTGAAATCCAAAACCAAGATGTTAAGGATGCAGCGATTGAAGAATTTAAAACATTATTGTTCTCTTCTATGGCGAAGGAAAAACCTGAGCTATACAAGGAACTTGTCAAATATTTAAATGCAAAGAAAACAGAAGAAATGGAGGGATAGATATGTGGTACGTGATACAAGTAAAAGGAAGCCAAGAACTTCAAATACAGAAGCAATTGGAGTCAGCTGGGTATCAATCCCTTGTTCCAAGAGAAAGTCGCTTGATTCGTTCAGGAGGCGCTTGGATTCAAAGAGAATACATATTATTCCCTAACTATGTTTTTGTAGAGACCGACTTCAAAGCAGAAGACTTCTACAAGATAAAAGGTATTAATGGTGTGCAACGTTTCTTGGGGAACAAAAGTTCCCCCTCCTCTCTTACTTTCCTAGAAGAAGAGTGGGTAAAAATTTTAAACAACGATGGACATCCATTAGAGCCGACTGAAGTAACGATAGATGAAAATGGAAATGTCATCATTTTAAAAGGTATCCTTTTAAAATTTAAAAGCAGAATAAAAAGCTTTAATAAAAGACAAAGAAAAGCAACATTTGAAATTACTGTATGTAATGAAATTAAAGAAATCACGTTGAGTTTGAATGTGATTGACACTACAAAGCCAACAGAAACAAACGGTTGATTCGTCCTGTACGTGGAAATTGGTGGTTAAATAGCAGGAACTATCCTAGAAAATAAAATATCTGGGATGGCGAAGCATACCCTAATGTTCGTAAAGAGCGCATTACCTTTTAATTCGCACAAAAACCCCTTTAAAAACCGAATTAGGCATAAAGTTGAGTAATTGTGGGGTACAAGTAAAAACAACGCTTAAAATCGCTTTATAGCGATTTTTTTATAAGACGAAAGGAGCTGATAGAATGGGAAGACTCAAAAAAAGAAGTTTAGACATGCTTTTGGAAGGAATTTTGGAAGCTGAAAATCAAATAGCCGATAGTGAAGCGTATGATACGCAAGAATATACAGCTTATTTGAACGACCTTTTAAAAGAATTTTTAAAAAAGGACAACAGCCTTTTAAGAAAACAACTTCTTGATGATTTTGAAAGAGGTGCTCCTCTTACTGGCAAGAATGGAATACGAAAAAAACTGGCTTCGTTTGATATGGAATTTTTTGGAAGAGCCTACCTCCCTCATTACTTTGTCAGAAAGTCTCCCTACTTTCATGAAGAGCTCGACAACATTTGGAAGCATGGTGTTATGAAGGATGAAGTCCCACTTTCAAAAAAAGTTCAAAAGAAGATAAGCAGAATGGCAGGTTGTAAAAGAGCAATAGCAGCACCTCGTGGTCATGCAAAATCAACCAACCTTACATTCAAAGGCTCACTTCATGCAGCGCTATATGAGTATAAGCACTACATCATTATCTTGTCCGATAGTTCAGAACAGGCTGAAAGTTTCTTAGATTCTATTAAAACCGAGATGGAAGAAAATGAACATATCATTGAAGATTTTGGAAAACTAGATGGCAAGGTATGGCGTTCTAACGTTTTATTAACCAAGACAAACATCAAAATAGAAGCTATTGGTTCAGGTAAAAAGATTCGTGGTAGAAAGCATAAGAATTGGCGACCTGATTTGTTGGTCTTAGATGATATTGAGAATGATGAAAATGTAAGAACGGTTGAACAACGAAAGAAATTATCAGATTGGTATTATAAAGCAGTATCAAAAGCTGGTGATGATTACACCGATATTATTTATATTGGAACAATGCTTCATTATGATTCATTGCTTGCTAATGTTTTGAAAAATCCAAGTTATAAAAGCATTAAATATCAGGCAGTTCTTTCTTTTTCAAATGCTGTTGATCTATGGGATGAATGGGAAAAGATATATACCGATTTAGATAACCCTGAACATGAAGCAGATGCCTTATCATTTTACGAACAACATAAAAAAGAAATGTTGAAAGGTACAAAAGTGTTATGGGAAGACAAACTTTCCTATTACAACCTTATGTGCATCAAGGTATCTGAAGGCGATGCATCGTTCAATTCAGAATTACAAAATGAACCAATCAGCCCTGATGACTGCTTATTCCAAGAAGAATGGTTTGATTACTACAACGAATATGAAATGAACTTCAATTCAAAGGATTTTGAGTTCTATGGAGCAGTAGATCCATCGCTTGGTAAGAATAAGAAATCAGACTATTCAGCCATTATCACTATCGCTAAACAAAAGGTAACTGGATATATGTATGTCCTTGATGCCGATGTAATGCGTAGACATCCTGATCGCATCATTAACGATGTGCTTGAAAAAGAAAGATGGCTTAGAAAGACTTATGGCAATGGTTTTAAGAAACTTGGATGTGAAACCGTACAGTTCCAATGGTTCTTAAAAGAGGAAATTTCCAAGGCTTCTGCCAAAGCTGGTCTTTACTTGCCGATTGAAGAAATCAATTCAACTGGTGATAAGGTGCTGCGTATTCAATCGTTGCAACCTGATATCAAGAATAAATATATCAAGTTCAATCGTAGACACAAATTGCTTTTAGAACAGCTTAAGCATTTCCCTATGGCAAGCCATGATGATGCGCCTGATGCATTGGAAATGGCACGAACGATTGCTAAAAAAGGAAAGAGATTCAGAATATTAGACCGTTCGCTTTTTGGAGGATAGGAGGTAAAAAATGGCAGTAATTTATATGGATAAAGAGAGTTTTAACTCTTTGGATGAAAATGATATCAAAAGAATCTATATGGAAAACCGATATTTAAACAGTACATATAGAACTCTTGATAACTACTATGCTGGGAAGCATAAAATCGTGTACAAACAAAAATATAACGCAAACGATCCCAATAATAAGATTGTCAACAACATGTGCAAGTACATAACCGATAGCATGGTTGGTTATTTTGTTGGAGATCCTATCAAATACAACTCACAGAATGATGAGTATATGGAAAAGATACAGAATGTACTGGAATATAACGATGAGCAGGATGAAAACACAGAAATCGCTAAAAAGACATCCATTCATGGCGATTGTTTTGAAATTCTATATATAGACGAAGATGCCAACATTCGTTTTGCGAAAGTTCCAGCGAACGAAGGTATCTTAATTCGTGATTCAGGTGGTGAAGATAACTATTTAGGTTTCATTCGCATTATTCGTTCATATACCAAGCGAAAGGTCGAAATATTGAAATTGGAATTCAGTACAAGAGAAAGCACTTGGTATTTTGAGTCAAGAGCTGGTGGAAGTCTTCAGCTAAATAACGTCGTTGATCATTATTGGAAAGATGTTCCAGTCGTTGAGTTTGTCAACAATGAAGAGCGAATCGGTGATTTTGAAGGCATCATCAGCATTGTGGATGCCTATAACACTGTTCAATCGAATACTGCAAATTTATTCCAGTATAATGACGAGGCATTGATGAAGATTTCTAAACTTGGCGATGTAACGACAACTGATATTAAAGAAATGCGTAAAAAAGGAGCAATCATTCTTGACGATGGTGGAGATGTATCTTGGATGTTGAAAGAGATTAATGATACAGCTTTAGAAAACTATAAGAACCGACTGGTAAGCGACATGCATTTGTTTAGTTCAGTTCCGAATATGACAGATAATGCATTTTCAGGAAATCTTTCAGGTGTGGCTATTTCTTACAAGATGTGGTCAATGGATCAAGTTATAGCCATCAAAGAAAGAAAGTTTAAAAAATCGCTTCAAAGAAGGATTGAACTGATTACCAATATCTTAAATTTATTCGGTGGCAATTATGATTATCGAGATATCAACATCGTATTCAATCGAAATCGACCTCAAAACAAGCTAGAGAACGCTCAAATTGCTCAAATGATTTCACCGTTCATTTCTCATCAGACACTTCTTTCTAAATTGGATGATATTGAAAATGTTCAAGAAGAATTAGAAAACATCAAAGAAGAAAATAAAGATGAAGAAATCAAGCAAGGTGTTTATCAAAATCTAGCCAAGGCTTTTGAGTTAAATGAGGATGAATTGGATGAATAAGGGTGAAAAAGAAAAACAGTTAGCAATTGCCAAAGAGTGTCTTTTGGATGAGCTTGAAGAAATAGATGATATTGTGGATGATTTGCTGGATGTCTATGATGAGGCAGCTGAAAGGTTAAAAGCAGATATTCAACGATCCTTGATTCGTTTTGCAGAAAACAATGAAATATCTATCGAAGAAGCAAAAGGACTTCTAAGCAGCAAGGAATTTTCTAAATGGAAAAAAGGCATTAAAGAATACATTGAACAAATAGAAAAAGAAGCTGATGGTACAAAAATGTTATTGGAATTAAATACTTTGTCAGCCAAGACCAGCATTTCAAGAAAAGAAGAACTGCTTTCACAGATTGATAAAGAAATGATGACTTTAGCTAACAAAACTACTAAAAGCATTAGAAAGCATCTCGGCATCGTACTTGTCAACAACTATTATCGTGGTTTCTATTCTGTTCAAAAAACAGTCGGCTTGGGATTTAATGTGGCAAGATTTAATCCTGATCTAGTTAAAAGTGTTCTTGAATACCCATGGTCAACGAAAGTGTATTCCAAAACCATTTGGGATAACATTGACAAATTGACCGAAACCTTAAGAAAAGAATTGTCAACAGGATTTGTTGATGGAAGTTCTATTCAAAAGATGACAAAGCGAATTGATGATGTTCTTGGTAAAGGTAAATATGTAACGGAGCGTGTTGTTAGGACGGAAGCAAAGTATTTTGCTCAACAAGCGCAATTGATGTCATATAAAAAAATGAAGATTGATGAGTATATGTATCGAGGCGCTGGATGTCCGAAATGCATACCTTTGAATGGTCAAAAATTCAAAATTGAAGATGCAATAGTCGGTGTTAATTGTCCACCAATGCATCCGAATTGCAAATGCCGAGTAATCGCAGTTCATTCAATGAGTATTTTTGATTTAGAAAGAGATGTCGTTCCATTGGCTAAGAATATCAACTATCAAAAATGGAAAGAAAGATTTGTTAAAAATGGTAATAAAGCGAAATAAGGCTTTGTTATAGATGAGTGGTTAAAGGAGGATAACGAAATGGAAAAAGCTCAAGAAACAAAACAAGAAGAAACAAAGTCAAAAACAATTGGCGAAAAAATCAAAGAAGTTGTTTTTGGCAAAAAGAGTGATGAAGAACCATCAGAAGTTGTAGAAACAACAGTTGAAACAGAACCAACTGCTGAAGAACCAAAAGCAGATGAAGTTCAAGAAGACGCTTTATCAAAGGAAGATATGGATGCAGCCATTGAAAAAGCGAAAGCAGAAGCTATTGAAGAATATAAAAAAGCAGAAGCTGAAAAAGAAAGAAAAGCATCTTTGACACCTGAAGAACTAAAAGCAGAAGAAGATGCTGAAAAAGACAAGAAGATTCAGGCGTTGGAACATGAAATCATGGTCAACAACTCTAAAAACGATGCAATTAAAAAATTAGATGAAGCTGGTTTACCAGTAAAATTAGCAGATATTATTAACTATTCAACAAAAGAGACTGCTGAAGCATCGTTGGATCACATTATTAAAACTTATAGTGAGTGTCTTGAAAATGGGATTAAAGAGAAGTTAAAAGGCAAGACACCTGAAGGACTACGTTCAAATACTGCGATCAACGATATGCAGGATAAACAAAATAAAATGAGAAAATTTATGGGCATTAAGTAATAGGAGGAAAGAAAAATGGAAAACGTAATTGATTATGCTACTTTATTTGCACCTTTGATGGATGAGCTTTACAAACAAGAAGCTAAGACTTCTATTCTTGAAGGTGATGAAACTACTGTTAAGAAAGGATCACATGGCGAAATCAAGATTGCAAAAATTGACATGGATGCGCTTGGTGACTATGACCGTAAATCAGGCTATACAAAAGGTGGAACAAAATTCTCTTGGGAAACAGTCAAATATGACAAAGAACGTTCTCAAGAATTAAATATCGACCGATTAGATAATGATGAAGCATTAGAAATGCCTGCAGCTAAACTATTGAGCGAATTTATTCGTACAAAAGTTATTCCTGAAACTGATGCAGCTCGTATTGCTAAAATCTGTGGAACTGAGGGTATTACAGTAAAAGAAGAAAAATTAGCTGATGGTGCAGCTGTTGTAAATGCATTAAGAGTTGCATCCGATAAAATGGATAACGATGAAGTGTCTGAAGAATCACGTATCCTATTCATTGTCGGTTCTTACCTTTCGATGATCGAAGACATGGATACAACAAAATCTAAAAAGATTTTAGATAAGTTCTCAACAATCATCAAAATGCCACAATCTAGAATGTACACTCAAATCACATTGGCAGATGGTAAAAGTGAATATGGTTATAAGAAAACTCCAACAACTGGTAAAAACGTCAACTTCGTTGTGGTTGAAAAATCAGCTGCAGTTTCAGCTATGGAACAATGGATCAAGTATTTCTCACCTGATGAAAACCAAAATGGCGATTCTCATAAGTGGGATTATCGAAACAATAACTTATATGCACATGTTTATGAAAATAAATTAGCTGGTGTTTATTGCTCACACGATTCTGAATAGGAGGACAAGATATGGAAACAAAAGGAACAGTGATTGGTTTAGGTACTAAAAAGCCGACAAGTGAATTAGAAAAAATAGAAAAAGAACTTTCTAAAAAAGATAGTGAAATCAAAAAACTATCAGAAGAAAATGCTTCTTTAAAAAAGAAGATTGATGAACTTGAAAAAGGAGGCTCTACAGATGGAACAAATGACAAGGATACTGAAGGAGGTTCTGGAGCATCCAAAGGTAAGAAATCTTAGTGATGAACAAAAAAAGGAATTAGAACCGATTATCACACGATATGCAAAACGAGTTAAATTAAAGATTTTAGCCCATTGCAATCGTGATGATTTACCTGAAGCACTGGAATCAGTGGTAGCAGAAATTACTGAAGAAATGCTGATGGCTGATAAAGTTATCGCTACCGATAACAAGGAAGTTGCCAGCGTAAGCCGAGGTGATACAAGTATTACCTACAAAGATCCTGCTTCAGCCTATAACAATGCAATTGACTTTATGAAAGATTATTTATGTCAATTAGTCCACTTTAAAAGAATGAGGCTTCCAAGAGATCCTAATGATGGGCGAAGCTGAAATTCTAGCATTAACTTATTATGATAAAATGAGCGTTTATCGACCTTTTAAAGACACTTTACCAACTGGTGAAAGTGTCTTTTATAAAGGTCTAAATGGCAAGAAAATATATGACGATATACCATGCGCCTTGTCTAGCTTTTCTAATGGTAAGTCAAACAAGAATGATGTAAACGTGAAAATTGAAAGTGATTATAAGTTATTTTATGATCCAAAAATCAAAGTCGAAAAGAATGACACAATCGTTTGTATACACGAAGGCACACGCTATGTGTTGGTTGCTGGAAAGCAATATACCCTACCAAATCATGCAGAACTTCCAGTCATGGAGGATAAGAATACAGCATGAGTCAAACGGATATTGTTATTGAAGGTTTGGATGAATTTGAAAAGAAGCTTGCAAAGATTATTTCACAGGATTATCCACGTGAATTTGAAAAGATGGTCATTCAAATTGCAACCGATCTTCAAACTGCTACTGCAGACGCTACTCCAGTTGATACGAGCCATCTTCAAGAAAATTGGTTTGTCGGAGAACTGGTCAAACGAGGAAACGACTATTACATCGAGGTATATAACAATGTTGAGTATGCCGAACCTGTCGAGTATGGACACAGAACAAAAAACGGTGGTTTTGTTGAAGGAGCTCATATGATGGAAATATCAGTTGAACTTTTAAAAATACAGTTACCTTCTTATTTAAGAGACTGGTTGAGTGATTTTATAAATAATCATGATCTAAATGATTAAGATTACAGAAATTAAAACAACCTTAACCAGCCTTTTGAAAAAAACGGAAGATATTGATGTGTTTTTTACAAATGTCAGCAAAACGGATTCAGATATTGAAGGAAACCGAATTTATAAGTATTTTCATGTTTCTTTGATTCCAATTAGTACAGCGCTATTTGGAAAGTATTTGAGAGATAGAGCGTTGTTTGTAGATGTCGCTTATATCAATGACGAAGCAGATAACAACACTTTCTATAATTGGATGGAAACAATGGATCAAAACTTTTTGCCTTATGTTCAAGTCGGCAAACGCTCAATCACAATAGAAAACAGTTCTTTTAAAATCGTGGACAATATAGGACATTACACTTTCACATTAAAGTTTAGAGATGTGATCGATTATAAAGAGCAAGGTGTACTTGCAGAAAATCTAAACATTAACTTTGTACAGGAGGATTAAATTTTATGAATTTACCACAAATTGTAATTGAGTTTAAAAGCAAAGCTCAATCTATCGTTCAACGAAGCGAACGTGGAGTTGTTGCTGTCATTCTAAAAGACAACACTGAAGGTGCGATTCCATTCAGTATTTATAAAAGTTTGAGTGATGTAGAATTTGAAAAAATGAGTGAGAAGAACTATCGCTATTTGAAATTGATTTTTGATGGAGCACCATACAAAGTCATGGTCGCAGTTATTCCTGAAGAAGAAAACAACTATAGTAATGCGTTAAAAGTTTTAGAAAACTATAAATGGAACTATCTAGTTGTCCCATCAGCAAATGTAGAAAGTACTCCAGTTATTAGTTCATGGATTAAAGAACAAAGAACCAATAACAAAAAAACATTTAAAGCAGTGCTTGCCAATCATGCTGCAGATTGCGAAGGGATTATTAATTTCACAACTGAGAATATCGTTTCAACCATTACAGGTAGTGAAGTGAATCTAACGGCTGCTGAATATTGTGCTCGTATTGCTGGTATCGTTGCAGGACTAAGTTTGTCTCGCAGTTTAACATACTATGTTCTAACAGATATTATCTCAGCCGATATTCCTAGCAACCCTGAAGAATTAGTCAATAAAGGCGAATTGGTTATTTTATTCGATGGAGAAAAATACAAAATCGCAAGAGGTATCAATAGTTATACTTCAGGAAACAATGAAGACCTTAAAAAGATTAAGGTTATCGAAGGCAAAGATACAGTCTACCAAGACATCAAGACTACTTTTGAAGAAAAGTATATTGGTAAGGTCATTAATGATTATGACAATAAACAAAACCTCGTAGCTGCGATTATCACATACTTCAAAAGCATTGAAGGAGATGTCTTGGATCGTACTTACGATAACAGTTGCGCAATTTCACTTGAAGACCAACGCAGTTATTTGGAAAGTCAAGGTGAAGATACGGAAGCTATGAGTGATGTTGAAATCTTACAAGCAAATACAGGAAGTATGGTTTTCTTGACTGCAGCAATTAAGTTTGTTGATGCAATGGAAGATTTAAAAATGGAAATCAGTATGTAGGAATAGGAGGATATAACAATGAGTATAAGAGGAAACAAAGTCCTTTCAGGTACATGGGGCGAAATTTGGGTAGATGGTGTTCCAATTATCGAATTTAAGAAAATTGAAGCGAAAGTATCAACCAATCGTGAAGATGTTCAGATTGGTATTGATGTCGATAGCAAAATGACAGGCATCAAAGGAGAAATCACAATCACAATTAACAAAACATACAGCAATTACAATGACGTTATGAAGAATTATGTTCAAGGTAAGGATGTACGTTCTCAAGTAATCGCAAAGTTAGCAGATCCTGATGCAGTAAACGCTCAACAAGAACGCTGGTCATTCGATAATGTATGGTGGAATGATATTCCGTTATTCGTTGCTGAAAAAGGCGCACTTATTGAAGAAGAATTAACTGGAGGCTTTACACCTAGCGATGCAGTTAACTTAGATACAATCAAACGATAGGAGGAATTCACATGGAAAAGAAATCAACACTAGAAATATTCGCTGCGAAAGCATCTGCAGCTATGAAAAGAAAAAAATCATTCGTTCAATACACTTTAAGCTTCCCTTCTTTTAAAAAGCTAGAAGATGAAAATGGCGAAGGACAACCATTAGAAATTAAATTCAGAACTTTATCCGATGCGGAAATCAATGATTGCTTGGCATATGAAAGTGATGATCCAAACGGAGCAGATAAATATGCTATGTATATCGCTTCGGTTGAACCATCATTAAAACAATTAGGTCAAGCCTTAAAAGAAACTGGTGAGATTGTTCATCCTATGGAAGTGATGGAAATGTTTGAACGTCACGAAATTACAGAAGCTGCCATGATCATCATGGAAAAATCAGGCGTACTAAGTAAAAACAAAGTTACAGTCGTTGATAAAGGGTTAGAAAACTTAAAAAACTAATACGAACTAATGGTGATTTTAATCTGCTACATCATTATGTTCAATTGGGATGGAAAATAGAGGAGTTTGTAGAATTGCCGAATTACTACAAACTTTTTTACAAGGCTTCTATGGATGTCGCAATAGAAGAAATGCAAAAAGCATCGCAGATTAAGATTGGAGGTGGCAAGAATGGCAATTGTTGAAAAAATTAAGATTTCAGATGAAGGTATAGGAACGCTTAAAAAGTTAAAAGATGAGCATAAGACCTTCAAGGACGAGGTCAAATCAACAAGAGATGAGTTGAAAAAAGCATGGGATCATAAATATAAACCAGCTATTGAGACAACATCAGCCATGAAATCAATTCGAGCCATGCAATCCAAAGCAAATGAATTTAAGAACAATCTAAAAGCAAGGTTTCATTTAGAAGATAACGCAGCTTTAATCAAGTTAAATACTATTTATAAAAGGCTTTTAAAACTATCAACAATGACAGTTGCACCGATTGTTAAAATTAGAGACCATGCATTATCTAAACTGAAATCTACAATCAAATTGTTTAATGATCTAAAAAATAAAGTAGTTTCCCCTATCGTCAAGATTAAGGATAACTTCACTTCAAAGGCTAAGAAAATCAAAGCAGAAACGAAGTGGCTTTCAAAAACAGTCGCAAGACCAGTGGTGCTTTTGAAGGACATGATAACCAGCAAGTTATCTCCGATTAAGCTCGCTTTAAAGACGTTAACCAAAAAAGCGTATAAGGCAACGATAACAGCAGTCAACAAAACAGCCAGTGGTATATCTTCTGCTATGAAGGGATTGGCTAAAATAGGAAAGAAATTAGTCATTCCTGTAACAGTAGCAGCGACAGTCACTACTGCTACACTTGGCGCTGCAGTTAAATCAGGAATGGCTTTAGAAAATCAACAAGTCAGTATTGAACACTTTATCGGTGCTACCAATAAAGATTATGGTGAAGCACAGATAAAAGAAGCTGCAAAAACATTTACTGAGCAGTTAAGACAAAATGCCAATGCGACACCATTTGAAACTGGCGAAGTCATTCAAGCAGGAAGTCGTGCAATAGCGATTACACAAGGAAACACGAAGTCAGCGATGTCCTTGGTTAGACTTGCAGAAGACATGGCAGCCGCTTCAGGTGGTACGAAATCAATCAGTGATGCAATGGAAGCCTTAGCTGATGCGAAACTTGGAGAAATGGAGCGTTTAAAGGAATTTGGCTTTAAAGTATCAGCTGATGAATTTAAACAAAAAGGATTTGAAGGTATTTCCAAAGATTTAGAAAACTTCTATGGTGGCGCTGCATCCAAACTGGCTTCAACTGGTTCAGGGTTATTGTCTACAATTACTGGTAAGTTAAAGTCAGGAATGGCTGATTTTGGATTGAATATTGTAGAACAGCTAAAACCAGTCTTTACAAACATTATCGGCTTGATTGATAAAGCGATGCCTTACATTCAAGAGTTCGGTGTAACGTTTGGTGAAGGACTTGGAAAAGGAATTCAATACATATCATCAATCATGCCATCGTTTATTAATGGTTTCAAAATGATGATGCCTGCGATCCAATCAATTATTTCAGGAGTTCAGCAGATGTTGCCACCAATCATGACCTTTGGTGGAACGATCGTTACTACGATACAAAATGTAGTAGTCAAGGCAACACCGATAATTGACCAGATTATTCAAGCGATTGCTCGTATCTTACCAGCAGTTCAACCGATTTTTTCTACTATCGTTACAACCATTGGAAATATAGTCACAACTGTATTACCTCCACTTGGGAATGCTTTTTCAATGATTGCAGATGTTATCGTAGCGATAGCGCCTATTATTTCAGATACCTTCTCAGCAATCAGTGAAGTTGTAACGAATGCAATATCAGGTATGAGTACGGTAATTCAAGGTGGACTTGATTTGATCAGTGCTATTTGGTCAGGAAGCTGGCAAGGAGTCGTAGATGCCTTTGGCTCAATCTTTGGTGGCATCGCTGAAATTTGTAAAGCTCCTATCAATGCAGTCATTGCGATTATCAATGGAGCGATTAGGGCAATCAATAGTATTTCAGTTGATATCCCTGACTGGGTTCCAGTTGTTGGTGGTCAACATTGGGGATTAAACTTAGGACAAATCCCATACCTTGCCAAGGGTGGTGTTGTCAATGAGGCAACAACAGCGGTCATTGGTGAAGCTGGTAAAGAAGCGGTCATGCCTCTTGAAAGAAATACAGGTTGGATTGGTCAGTTAGCAGGACAGATTATGAGTAGGATGGCTGGATTTAGTATCCAATTGCCTACTGTAAGTAAAGATATACCGATGACCAATGGAAACACTATGTCTCCAGCTTCTAGTGGAAAGAATTTATCAGTAGTCATCACGATTGCAAAACTTGCAGAAAGTATCGTAGTCAAGGAAAAACAAGATATTGATGATATTGCTGAAGAAGTGGCTGATAAGATTTTAGAAGTTGTTGAGAATTTATAGGAAGGAGATTTGCATGAAAAGAAGAATAATTGAATTGAATGTGAATAACCGACAGGAATTTTTAAAGCTATCAGTAAATCCAGCTTCTATTGTTTTTACCGATATGCAAAATAACCAGCAGATTAATTTGTTGGAAGTGGGAACTGCACTTCTTTTAGGGAACAGAGGCTTGATAACGACAACGCTTGAGAGCTTCTTCCCTTCTGAAAGTTCGCCTTTTTATAAAAGATATGGAGGGGTTAGGACACCACAGGAGTGCAAGGCTCTTTTTAAAAAATGGAAAGATAAAAATATGATTGTTCGCTTGATCATATCAGATATGGATATCAATCTAGCCATGGCAATCAATAACTTCACGGCAACACATCGTGAAGGAGATGATGATATTTATTACAGCATTGAGTTAGTTGAATATAAAACTTTAAACGTCCCAACTGTTAAAGTTTCGACCAAAGTGAAAAGTTCTATTCAAAGAAGACCTGCCCCAACTGCTCCCTCAAAGTCTAAACCATCAGGTGGCTCATCTGCAGGAAGATCATACACTATCAAAAGTGGTGATACTTTATGGGCAATTGCTACAAGATACTATGGAAATGGCGCTCAATATTCAAAGATATATAACGCTAACAAAGGAACTATAGAGTCTGTAGCCAAGAGCCGAGGGTTTAGAAGCTCACAAAACGGACACTGGATTTTCCCAGGTACGAGCATAACGATTCCATAATGCAATTATTAACAGGTGGAAAAGATATCATTGAGCTAGTAAGGGAGATAACATGGTCAGGCGATACAAAAGAAGTATCTAGAAAGCTCAATTTTGTAATTTATCAAAACGACATAGATAAGTTGATGCCAGCAGTTTCTATCAACGAAGGAGATGACATCATTTTTAAAGACGATGCAGGAAAAGCTATCTTTGGTGGAGTCATTCATAAAAAAGATAGGAAAGCAGCAGAAAAGAGTTTCACTTTTCTAGCATATGATCTACTGTTCTATGTCAACAAATCAGAAATATCCAAGATATTCAATTCAACTCCTGAAGCAATTACAAGGTCAATTTGTAACGATCTCAATATTCCAGTCGGAAGTCTAGCTTCAACAAATGTTAAGGTTTATTATCCTTGCCTTGGTAAATCAGCTTATGAGGCGATAATGATTGCTTATACGCAAGCAGGCTATCAAACTGGAAATGTTTATATCCCTATTATGAAAGATATAAACAAATTGAATATCATCCAAAAAGGTCAGTATTCAAATGTTATTTTAGAAGGCACGTACAATCTTGAAGATAGTACTTATTCAGTGACTTCTGAAAATGTAGTCAATAAAGTGGTGATTACCGATAAGGAAGGAAATGCCATCAGGACATTAGAAGATATTGATTCTATGAATAAGTATGGAACAATTCAAAAAGTTTATAAAACACAGGATGGGAAAGATTCCAACGTTGAGGCAAAAGCGCTCATGCATGGAATTGATAAAAATGGTTCTGTTCTAGCTTTAGGTGATGCACGTGCGATATCAGGATATTCAGTAGCGGTACAGGAAAGTAAGTCTGGACTGTATGGTCTTTTTTATATTGAAAGTGATTCTCATACATTTATGGATGGGAAACACGAAATGTCACTCACATTAGCATTTGAAAATATGATGGATGAAAAGGAACTTCCTACATCCTAGAAAGGAGCACCTATGAAAAAAACAGATAGAAAAATAGTGGATTTAGTGAATGCACTAAAGAGTAAATGTCAAAATAGCAACAATCTTTATGTTGCCAAAGTAGTCAGCACAAGTCCATTCAAACTAAAGCTGTATGATCAAACGATTACTGAACATATTTATGTGAATAACTCATTTCTAAAGACATCATCAAAAGCGATAGATTCCAATATTACTTGGGATGAAAATCACGATTATGTTCCTAGCAGTTTACTTAGCTTTACAAGAAAGATGTTTAAAGCTGACCTATTAAGTGCTGGCGATACTGTTATCGTTCTTTTAGATGGTGTTTCCTTTTATGTATTGGAAAGAGTCACGAAGGTCGCATGAGCAATTCAATCTTTCCTTTTATTGATACAAGCAAGTACGAAGATGTTATTGAGAGTGATAAATTAGAAGAATTATGCGAGTATGCGTTTGATTTCAAAAATAACTGCCTTTTAACTAACAGCGCAGGACAAAACTATTATGTATATCGAAATGAGGCTTTGAAAGTTTGGATATATAAGGCATTAATGACTCCACGCTATCAGCATCTAGCCTATACGGAAGATTATGGAAATGAGATGTTTTCTATGATAGCACAATCTATCGACCAAGAAATATTGCTTTTGGAACTCAAGCGATATATTACAGAAGCATTGATGTATAACCCTTATATTCAGGAATTGAATAGTTTTGAATTTGAAGTAAAAGGCTCGGAAGTATTGATTCGATTTACTGTAATTTCTATATATGGACAAATGCAGTATGAACAGATAATGAAAGAAGGTGTTGGATAATGGAAAGAGATTATCAAGAAGTGATAGATGCTATGAGTAATGGCGAATACACTGCTGAAGAAATCAAAAGTCGTATTAGATCATACTTGAATAATCCAGCATCTAAAATCGAAGGTTCATTTGCTATGGATAGCATACAGGCAGTAGCTCAAGAAATGGCAAGAGCTATGAATATGCGAATTATTGATTTCATTGATATGGCAATGCTAGACACAGCAGTATATGAATTTTTAGATCGAAAAGGATTAGATTATGGATTGGCAAGAAATCCAGCAACTGCTTCTAGTGGCTATGTTAAATTCACAGGAGCGCAAGGAACGATTATTCCAAAACGAACAACCCTTTTGTCGGACACCCACACGTTTACAACTGATTTTGAAGCAATCATCTCTCCTTCAGGAACAGTTAGTGTGAGAGCGACATGTACAGAACTCGGAATTGCTGGAAACGTTCTAGCAGGTGCGATTACTGGAATTAGGGCTACCGAAGGAATTGATGGTGTAAAAGTAACCAACGAAGAGCCTTTTGAAGGTGGAGCTGAAGAAGAAACGGATGATTCTTACCGTAAAAGGATTTATGAAAAGATACAAATGCCGATTGCTTCAGGAAATGCCAATTCTTATATATATTGGGCGAAGCAGGTTTCAGGTGTCGGTAACGCTCGATGTATCCCTTTATGGAATGGAGCTGGGACTGTTAAAGTCGTAATTTTATCTTCGGGTGGGACTGCTCCTGATGATACAGTTATAAAAAATGTTGCTGACTACATTGAAACACAAAGACCAATAGGTGCTAAAGTAACAGTTTCAAAAGCTGAAGCAAAAGAAATTGTTATTGATGGCACAATTAAAGTTTCAGCTGGTCATAGGCTTGCTGATGTTCAAACAGAAGCCAATCGTATTATTCGTGAATATCTAACAGGAATTGCTTATGAGGAAGAAAGCAAGGTGTTATCTTACTTCAAGATAAGCGACTTGATATTTAATGTTGAAGGAGTTTCAGATGTCTTGGATTATACGATTAATGGTGGTAAACAATCCATCATGGCAGAAGCTGCAGAATTCTTTTCTCTATCGGAGATAACGCTTCATGAGAATTGATTCAGTTAACTATCTTCCTCAATTTATACTTGATATTCCTGAAATGAAGGAACTTTTATATGCCGAGCAAAAAGGTCTAGATGAGTTCTTTGACTATATTGAATTGATGCGTAATCAAACTTCAATCAGTACAGCCAGTATTTACCTTTCAAGATATGAGAAGATGTTTGGATTGAATGTCAGTCCTGCTCTTACCGATTCAGAAAGAATAGGAAGAATTCTTGCGAAGCTAAATACAAGAACAAATTCAACTGTAGATGCCATCAAAACAGTTGTTTCATCTATTACAGGATGCAATACGGAAATAGAAGAATACTACGATAAGTATACTTTTATGATTGATGTCTTAAGAGATAATGACCAATTAATCAATATCGAAGATATCAAAGCAGCAGTAGAAATCATTAAACCAGCACATCTTGCTTTTGCAGTTATGATGTGTTGGAAATGGACGATTGGAATTAAAGTCAGTTCAACCATTTACAAAGTAGCTCATGATGTATGTGGTGGTCTTGGCAATGATTATGATTATTGTGGAGAAACACCTGATCTAAGCTATCTAGGAAAGATAGAAGAAACAGGAATACAAGTTAAAGCAAGAAAAGAAAGTCATTCATTCCCTTATGTGTTTGCAGGTCAATATCCAGTAATTTCTACTTTAGGAAGCATAAAGGATGGAGATATTAAAGTTAACGCAGTACATGAAACGCATGAATATGATTATGACTTTACATCTTTTGAAGTAGGGATAATACCCCATATTTCAACGCTGGGCGTTGATAATGAAGAGAACGGACAAATAAACGTGGAAACAGAAAACTACGCCACACCGCTTTTATTTGCCCAAGAAGATGGCGATTATTGTGGCGAAGATTAGGAGGTATGGATATGCCATTTAGTACGAAGGCATTTAAAGGTTTGGTATCTCATACACGTAGAGAAATTGTTTCAGCAAAGTATAAAATCCAAAATACCTATCATGAGGCAACGATTAACAGTATTGAAGAGAAAGAATCGGAGTTGGTATTGCATTTACAACTTAACCCATCAATCGCTCAAGAAGTAACTGTATCTGAAATTGCCTTATATGATACATCAGGAGATCTATTTTATAAAAAGGCTGAAAATATTAAATTCAATCCTTTGAATGAAGGAATTATTGTAAAGATAACGATTAATTTTATGGAGGTAAGCTAGTATGGGATTATTGTATAAAGCAACAAAATGGCTCGATCACGTTACGCAATATCCGATGCGTAGACGAATTACAAACAATGAAGATGGGACTGCAGATATAGTTCGTGCAGAAGGTGATGTGATTCAACAAGGGACACCAAGAAACGCTAAGAACTATAACAACATGGAAGAAGGTATTCTTGCCAATCAGATTCTTGCTCTGTTTTTGCAACAAGAAATGCTGCAATTGCAAAGAGCAGCTGAAGAAAATCATGGTGAGTTTGGTGAGGTAACTATCATAAATACAAACAAATATCCATTTTCATCTGCTTCGATAACAGTGCCGATTAAAGAAAAGAGGTCTAATTTTGATTATGTAGTTCAAATCGAAGTATCAGAAACGGATGGGAACATTGAAAGTATTGAAGTTTTTGATAAACAGTTAAATGGATTTAAATTGGCGTTTAAAGGGAGTGCAAAAAATGTGAAATTAAAATATAAAGTAACAGGAGGACGATATTAATGAATGGTGAAAAAGTAATTAACATGAATGCAGGAACAAAGATTGATTATGAAATCATGGGGAATAAAATTATTTTCAATGATGAATTGATGTTAAATCTTGAAAAGTATGAACGTGATGATCCAATGCATATCGACATTTGTATGGATGAATTTGGATGTTTGTGTATGGGACTTGCACACAACTATGTGGCTCAAATTGATATTCCAGCTAGAGAATATCAATATGTAGAAGATGGTGTGGATGAAGAAGGACACACAAAATACAACAAGGTGGCAGTTCCTTTTGATATTAAAAAAGTAGTCATTACATTATGGGAGGTTGAAGAATAATGGAGACAAATTTTGATGCAATTAAGTTAGCAATCGAAGCATCTACAGGAGGAAAAAATACAGTATTATTTGATGATTTAGGGAATCCATCAATCATGGTTAGAATTCCTAAATTTAAAATTTCAGATGTTATTCAAGGAGGTTCTAATTCAGTTCATCCAGCCTTTATTGTCAATGGTGTAGAAAAAGATGAAATCTTCATAAGTAAGTATCAAAATATCGTAATGAACGATCGAGCTTATTCCTTACCGATGCAAGATCCAAAAGCTTATATTGATTTTGATACAGCAAGAAAAGCTTGTGAAAAAAAAGGAAAAGGATGGCACTTAATGACAAATGCAGAATGGGCTGCAATTGCTTTGTGGTGCAAAAAGAACGGATACTTTCCAAGAGGTAATAACAATTACGGAAGTGATGTATCATATCCACATGAAAAAGGTGTAGAAACCTATAAATATGATGGGAAAACTGGTAGAGTTGGAACAGGTTCTGGTCCAGTTACATGGGCGCATGATGGAAGCAATTCAGGTATCTTTGACTTGAATGGAAATGTATGGGAATGGGTTGGAGGACTTCGTTTAGTTGATGGTGAAATCCAAGTTATTGCTGATAATAATGCAGCAAGCGATGCAGATATGACTGTAAATTCTAGCCATTGGAAAGCGATTGATAAGAGTGGAAACTTGGTTACTCCAAAATCAGCCAATACATTAAAGTTCGATTATACAGTAGATCCAGGTACTGTAAATGCAGGAAAAGGACTTCCTAAATTAGTAACAACCCTAGAGCATCAACAAACAAATGATGAGCCATATGCAGCAGGACAATTTGAAGATATGACAGCAGATGGAAGTATCACTCCACCTGAAATTTTAAAGGCATTAGCAATTTATCCTGATGGAACAAAAGCAAATCATGGAGATTATATATATATGAGAAATAAGGGAGAGCGTTTGCCTTTTCGTGGTGGCTCTTTCGATTATTCTAGCGATGCAGGCGTGTTCGCTTTGAATTTGACCTACCCGCGCTCCGACACTTGGAACAGTCTAGGTTTTCGCTCCGCTTTTGTAGGTCTGTAATTTTGGTATCAGTGTTCTGTTTTTGCCACGTGAGTGGCAATCATTCCCACCAGCGATTTAGCTGGTGGGATTATTTTTTTATTGTGTAAATTCTTACACATGATATAATTTACTTGAGGTGGTAATGATGGATAATCAATTAGGATCGTATGAGACTCAGCTGGTCATACAGCAGGAGGTTTATGATATGTTGCTATATGCCTATCCGTTGTTAGATCATTTTCCAAAGAGTCAAAAATTCTCTTTAGTTCAAGATATCAAAAGAAGTATGGATTTAGTTCTTAAATATGCAATTACTGCTAATAAAAAATACACTAAGACTACAACGCTTGAAAAAATGGATGTAGAACTAGCTGCATTAAAGGTTTATATAAGATTAGCATTTGAATTGCATTTTTTTAAAGGCGAAAACCACTACATGGAAATGTCTCGAAGATTAGATAAAGTCGGCAAGATGTTAGGTGGCTGGATTAAGGCTGAAAAAGAAAAATCAGGAAATACTGCTATTGAAAAAACATATGTTTGCGAGAAATGTGGTACAAAAATAACTCCTAAGTCTTATGAATATTCAATGAGAAATTTTGGTAAATCTCTTTGTTATGCATGTCAAAAAAGTCATAGGGATTAGATGAATAGTGAGACCTTTTCGTGGTGGAGGTTTAGCGACCACGACTAGTGCTGGCGTGTTTGCTTTGCTGGTACGCTGGGGACGCTCGGACTCCGTTGACGTTGTAGGTTTTCGCTCCGCTCTATTCTTTTATGCTATTTTGGGATTAGGCTATTAGCGTTTGCCTTTTCGTGGTGGCTCTTTCAATAATTCTAGCGATGCAGGCGTGTTCGCTTTGAATTTGAACAACCCACGCTCCAACACTTGGAACAGTATAGGTTTTCGCTCCGCTTTATCCTTATGGGATTAGATTATTATGAAGACCTTTTCGTGGTGGCGCTTTTTGGGAGCATTCGAATTCAGGCGTGTTCGAATTGAATCTGAATAACCCACGCTCCAATGCTGACAATGATAGAGGTTTTCGCTCCGCTCTAACCCAATAAAGAGTAATGGGATTGGACTATATGATTTGCCTTTTCGTGGTGGCAATTGGGATAATGGTGGCAATGCAGGCGTGTTCGCTGTAAACTTGAATAACCCACGCTCCAATTCCAATCACAATGTAGGTTTTCGCTCCGCTCTGCTCTTGCAATTAGGTATATGATGGATACGTCTGTCATTTCAAATCAAGGGAATAAAGGAGTCTAATTCCATGCTGAACAAGCAAAAAAATAAATAAAGATGAAAACCGATAGTAATGTTAAATGAACTCCGTTAAGCATCTTAAAAATTAGGTGATGATCATGGCGAAAATAAAGAATGTATATGACTATATCGTTAGTGATGAAAACATATACAAGGCTTATTTAAACGCTCGTAAAAGCAAAAGATATAGAAAAGATGTACTCATATTTACTCAAAATCTAGAAGCGAATCTAGTTAAGATTCAAAATGAATTAAGAAGCGAAGTTGCTGATTATCCTAAATATAGAGAGTTCTATATTTACGAACCAAAGTGTCGCTTGATCCTTGCTCAAGACTTCCCTGAAGTGATAAAACAGTGGGCGTTTTATCAAGTTTTAAGTCCTATGTTTATGAGGATGTACATTAAGGATTCTTATGCATGCATCAAAGGAAAAGGACAAATTGCAGCAGTTAAAAGGCTTCATTATTGGCTTAAATTAGTCAATAGTAAAAGATACAATAGACTGAAAAACGGTTTAGATGTATCTGACTTAAGCAAGTGGTATTACTTGAAAATAGACTTTAGTAAATACTTCTATAGAGTGGATCATAAAGTCATGATTGATGTATTGAAGAAGAAAATAAAAGATGATCGTGTTGTTAGGTGGCTTGAAACACGCATAGAAAGCCCTGATATGCCTTTTGGATTGCCTAGAGGCATGCGTCCTGAAGATGTTGAAATGAGCGAACGTTTATTTGATAAAGGAATGCCAGTGGGTGCTTTGGTTTCTCAAATGTTAGCCAATGTCTACAATGATCAGATAGATCAATATGCTAAAAGGACATTAGGAATTAAGTATTATATACGCTATCAGGATGATATTGTGGTGCTTTCTGATGATAAGAAACAAATAAAAGAATGGCATCAGAAACTAGAAAAGTTCGCAAATGATGTCATGAAAATGGAAATGAACCAAAAGACCTGTATTAGACCAATTAATCAAGGGATAGAATTTTGTGGTTTTCGCTTATGGGCTACACATATTAAAATAAGGAAAAGCACTTCCTTGAGAATTAAAAGGAACTTAAAAGGCGTGATGAAACGATACAATGAAGGAGATTGTACTTTAGAACACGCTACGCAAGTAGTTAATTCATATTTTGGACTGTTGAAGCATTGTAATAGTTACGCATTAAAAACAGAAATATTTGGTGATTATGAAAAAGGAATAGATGGTTGGTTTGTACTGACTAGAAATCAAGGTAACGATTAATTTCGTTACCTTTTAATTATGTTTTAAAGTTCTTTATTTTTCGACTTTATTTATTTTTTATAAAATGTGCGAGAAAGGAGGAATATATAATGGATATTTCAAAAACAACATCATTACTATTATTATTAATCGTTTTTGCAGTGTTGATTCAATTTATCGTTGAACGCTTAAAAGCAATCTTAGGTAATAAGGTAATGAAGTATCTACCAGCGGATGTATTGGCTGCATTATTAGGTATTTTGTTTGCATTTATGTTTAGCATTGATGTATTTAAATACTTTGATTTGAATGGAACAATTCCATATGTTGGCAATATCATTTCAGGTTTGATTATTTCAGCTGGAGCACCTGCTATTCATGAGTTTATTGCTAATATTCGTGAACAAAGAAAGTTGCTTCAAGATTCTATCTCTACTGGAATGGTAGAACCATTAGAAAAAGTAGGAGGTAAAGGAAATGAATGAAGATGTAAAAGATATTGAAATTACTTCAGAAATGGAAGAAGAACTTAACACCATGGGAAAAGGTGTAGAAGGAAGTGATGAGTAATGGATTGGAAAAACTTAAATGCCGATGTAAATAAAATCTTGAATAAGCACTATACTAAGGGGCGTTCAGGACGAAAAATCAATAAAATAATAATTCATTACAACGCAGGTGATTTAACTGTAGAAGGATGTTATTCTGTATGGCAAAATAGACCAGCTTCAGCACACTATCAAGTTGAATCGTCAGGTCGTATTGGACAATTGGTTTGGGATGGTGATACAGCATGGCATGCAGGCAACTGGGATGCCAACTGTTCAAGTATCGGAATTGAACATGCCAATAAATCAGGAGGATATATTAGTGAAGCATGCTTAGATGCAGGAGCTCATTTAGTTGCAGCATTATGTAAATATTATGGATTGGGACGTCCTAAATGGAAAGTAAATGTATTCCCTCATAATCATTTTGCAGCTACATCTTGCCCTGGTCGATTACAGGATGAGCAAAGGGATGCTTATATGCAAAAAGCTCAACAATGGTATGATCAAATGGTGAATGGGGCTGAAGCTCCATCTAAACCAAGTAAACCATCTACAGGTAATAAAAAAACCAATGAAGAAGTTGCAAAAGAGGTTGTTGATGGTAAATGGGGAAATGGCGATGATCGTAAAAATCGCTTAACAAAAGCAGGTTACGATTATAATGCTATTCAATCATTAGTAAATCAAATGATAGGAGGCTCAAAACCTGCTCCAAAACCAACAAAAACCATTGCTCAGTTAGCTGATGAAGTCATTGCTGGCAAGTGGGGTAATGGTGATGATCGTAAAAATCGCTTAACAAAAGCAGGTTATAATTACGATGCAGTTCAAGCAAAAGTTAATGAAAAACTATATGGTTCAAAGCCTAGTAAATCCAACGAAGCAATTGCAAAAGAGGTTATTGCTGGTAAGTGGGGAAACGGAGCTGACCGTAAGAAACGATTAATGGATGCTGGATATAACTATGATGCAATTCAAAACATTGTAAATCGTTTGTGTAAGTAATTTGTAGGATAGTAGAAAATACTATCCTACTCTCCTTTTCATAGCAATGCCCTTTGTGTGAAAGGAGAGATTAAAAATGAATAGTTTTATACCATGGATTGGTGGTAAAAAGTTACTTAGAAAAGAGATATTAAGCAGGTTTCCTAAAGAGCAACCATCACGCTATATCGAAGTGTTTGGAGGTGCAGGATGGGTATTATTTGCGAAAGAACATAACAGTAAGCAATTAGAGGTATATAATGATCTCAATGGTGATTTAGTTAACCTATATAGATGTGTTAAATACCATGCTCAGGAAGTCCAAAGAGAATGTGAATTCTTATTAAATTCTAGAGAGATTTTTCTTAACTATAGGGAGCAAATGAATATCAATGGATTAACTGATATACAAAGAGCAGCACGCTTTCTATATATTATAAAGGTGTCTTTTGGTGCTGATGGAAGAACATATGGAACAAACGCTAAAAACATATCGTATTCGGTCGATATGCTTCCTGAAATCAGTAAACGTCTTAATAGAGTTGTTATAGAGAATAAAAGCTATGATAACCTTATTAAAGTATATGATAGAAATAATGCTTTGTTTTATCTAGATCCACCATATTATAAGACTGAAAAATATTATGGTGACTTGTTTGATGAAGAAGATCATGTTAAGTTAAGAGATATTCTAAAGAATATAAAAGGTAAGTTTATTCTTTCTTATAATGATTGTGAATTCATAAGAGAGTTATATGCAGACTTTTATATAGAAGAGGTTGAAAGAAATAACAATCTTGTTAAAGATGGCGATTCTAGATATAAAGAATTGATTATAAGAAATTACAAGTAAAATATCGAAATACGATATAAAATATCAATAATGTTATAGCAATGTTTGGAGTGATAAAATTCACTTAAAGGGGCGTTGCTATGGCGATTAAAATATGCCTGTCTGAGATATTAGGAAAGAAGAAAATGACTCAGGCAGAGCTTGCTAGAAAGACTGGTATTCGACCTAATACGATTAATGAAATATATTGGGAAATGGTTGAAAGAATCAGTCTAGAACATATTGAAAAAATATGCTCAGTTTTGAATTGTGAAGTGTGTGATTTAATCAAAATAACAAACAGAAAATAAGCATTAAAAAAGGACATTTATTTGGCGTTTAAAAGCCAGTTAAAATGTCTTTTTTTAAAACCTATTTTTTGCATTTTATTTGCAACATTTTTGCATTTTGCGTGCAACACTACATTAGACTTACCAAAGCCAGCTGTTCCAAATAAGAAAACATTTTGATTACGTAGTGCAGAAAGATATTGTTTCATTTGATCATCACAATCTCCCTTATCACACCAGAATCCAATGCACAATAAATTTACGGGTTCTAAATTTTTTGCATTTTCTACAGGTACACAATATTTTGACTCCATAAAATTCAAGCCGTTTGCCAAAAATTGTGTATTCCCTGTTTTTGAACTATAAACAATTCCTATCGTAAAATATATTCTTTCATAAGTAGCGATTACGCCATGCATAATACTCTTCATCTTTTTCCATATCAATACCATGGTCATTTTCATAAACTTCAAACGTATTCTGTTGAAATAGTGAAATAAAATCATTTCTTGATAGCTTTGAATGCCATTGACTATGCCATATATATACTTTATCTTTTTCCATTTTAATCAATGCACGATTTTCTAAACACACAAGTGCATGATTATCTTTTAGTTTTTCAATTGCCTCTATTATTTCCATAGGATTATTTTAGCACAACTTTCAAAGATAAGAAAAGACAGCCTAAGCTGTCTTGAGATATTATTATTCGTAATGATCTTTCAATTCTTGGAAATAAGCCTGTGGATGATTACATACTGGACATACCAATGGAGCTGTTTCGCCATAGTGAATGTGTCCACAATTCAAACAAATCCAAACTGTTGAAGTTGCCTTTTCAAACATAGCATCTTCTTCAACATCTTTCAACATAGCTTTATAACGAGCTTCATGATGTTTTTCAATAGCCCCTACGCCTTCGAACAAGGTAGCAATATCATCAAAGCCTTCCTCACGAGCTTCTTTAGCCATTGTTGCGTACATATCTGTCCACTCATAGTTTTCACCAGAAGCCGCATCTTTAAGGTTTTCTGTTGTTGTAGGTACTTTTCCACCATGCAAAGCCTTAAACCACAATTTTGCGTGTTCTTTTTCATTATTTGATGTTTCAGTGAAAATGTTCTGAATCTTTACATAACCATCTTTCTTAGCTTGTGAAGCGTAATATTGATACTTAACACTTGCCTGAGATTCTCCTGCAAAAGCAGCCATTAAATTCTTTTCTGTTTTAGATCCTTTTAATTCCATAATTAAGACCTCCTATCTTTCTTAATTATAAATCAACTCAACATGTTTGTCCATTAAAGCACACAAGAAAAGACAAATTCTAAGACCTGTCTTTTCTAATCATTATTTGACCAAGATGGTGTATCATTGCCTCTTCGTACTAAAATAGCTTTTTGGAATTCGGTTTGATCCAAGAACTCTAAAATACGCATCGTTTCTTCTTCTGTACATCCTATCAATAATTTGACGATACAATCCTTCTTAAGAATGTCAGCTGTAATCGCAATCGCATCTACATTATTTGTTGCGATAGAACCTTTGAAAACATCAATAGGTTTTTGATCTGAACCAAATGTATCTGAAAGAAAACCGTAATCTACAGGATAGACTAAATTTGTAAACTTATAGTGAGTACTTCCTTTTGGTCGATCAATCGTACAACTGCTAGACAACAATAGCGTATCAAGCTTTTGCCAAAAGTATGCGTTATTTTCTAATTGCTGCATAATAACCTCCTGTCTTGTAATAGTCTATAAATTATTATAGCATTTACAAAATTATTTACAATACAAGAAAAGTTTTTTCAATATTCTTGGAAGAAAGATTTGATTATTTCATGGTTTTTAGTACAATTTAGTGCAAGCATCAATAAAATTCTTGCCTTTTGCGCTGAAAATTTATAGGCCGGAATAGTGACTCTTTTAGAATCAAAAATTTCTGAATCAAAGACAGCTCCCTCTAATACGCGACTTGCACGTACGACTGTACATTCTCCTGTATAATTTTCTAAAACCTCTTTAATTTTTGTTGGATAATTCCCTGAACCTGTTCCTGCTAGAACTAGGCCATCATACATGCCTAACATAAATTTTAACAATTCAGGATCCGAATCTGTGTGCACATAAAAGATTTCTACTTTCGGCAAATCTTCAAATTCCATTTTTGAAAAAATTGTTTGGAATGTATGTTTTTTAAATGGTGCATTCAATAAATACACATGATCATCACGCATATATCCTAGAGAGCCAAATTCACCCATTTTAAATGCATCTGTTTTATAGCTGTTTGTTTTCTGTAAATCTCTACCTGAATAGATTGTATCAGAAATCACAGCTAAAACACCGGCTTGCCAAGCTTCCATATGGCATGCTAAAGCTACTGCTTGATATAAATTCATAGGTCCATCTGCACTTGTTGCAGTTGCAGGTCGCATCGATCCTGTTAGGACAACAGGTTTATGACATGCCAACGTAAGATTTAAAAAGAAGGCTGTTTCTTCTAATGTATCTGTACCGTGTGTAATAACAATTCCATCCACATAGCGATCTTTTTCTAATTCATGACAAATTTTTCTTAATTCAATCCATTTATCTAAACCCATATCATTAGAATCTACATTGTATAATTGAATCGTATTTAGATTTGCCAAATCACGAATTTGTGGAATACTTTTAACAATTTCTTCCACATCAAAAGTGCCCGCCTCATAATTCGCACTTTTGCCTAAACTTCCTCGACCGGCAATTGTTCCTCCTGTCGCAATGATTGTAATATTCTTCTTATTCATATGTTTCTAAAAACTCCCAGAACTCTTGTGTATCTGCCAAATCAAAATCAACGGTAGAATCAACATCCCATAAACTGATTGAATGATCATCTTCACTATAACCAATACCTGCATGTGTGGCTTTGCCATTTTCAATCACATACAATGTTGGTGTATAAAGGAAATATGGAGCCATATCCAAAAGAATCTTTCCATCTTCTGTCGAGCTTTGTAGCTGCTTAGAATCCTGGCTAATTTTACTAAAGCCATAGTCTGTTGAATCAATCTTATATAAAACAAGGTTTGGATGTTCATCCTTTGTTTGTTTGATATATTCTTGTAAAGATTCACAATAAGGACAATTTTCTCTTTCAATAATTAACACAAAAGAGTCTTTATGATCTAATTTTTTCTGTAATTTTGTTGCCGTAATTTCTTTAATTTCAAAAGGTTCTTTTGAAGAACATCCAACAAGCCCAATGCACAGAATAAAAGCACAAAATATAGTTAATAGTTTTTTCATTGAACAACCTACTTTCTAATTCCATCCATAAATTTAGTCAAACTAAAAGCCAATGCCTCTAGTTTTTCACTTCCTGTCTGTAGGGCCATCTGAAAAGACATGGCACGATCCGCACTTGAAAAAATTCCAATCATACCTTCCTCATAAAGTGATTGATAGCCTAAGCCTAAAGCACCACTCAAACAAACACAAGGCACATTATAAGATCTTGCCAAGTGTGCAATTCCCAGTGGCAATTTTCCATACAATGTCTGTGCATCTGTCTGCCCTTCTCCAGTAATAACTAAATCTGCATCTTGAAGATGATTTTTTAATCCAGAATATTCTACAACTAAATCGATTCCTGAAGTTCTTTTTGCCTTCATAACACCCAACAATACACATCCAATGCCTCCAGCTGCTCCTGAACCTTCAAATTCATTCACATCCACATGGAATGTTTGTTTCAGTTTCGTACAATAGTGAGCCATTCCTTTTTCAACTTCGGCCATTTGATTTAAATAAATTCCTTTTTGTTTACCAAAAATATAGGTAGCACCATTCTTCCCCAATAAATGATTCTTTACATCACAAGCACAAACAATTTCCACATCTTTTGGTAGTCTTGCATAACGCTTATCAATAAAGGCAATTTGGCTAAGAGCATATACGCTTGGTACAAGTAATTCTCTTTTTGAATTATAAAAACGAACTCCAAACTCATTTAAGATTCCCATACCACCATCATTTGTTGCACTGCCACCTAAGCCAATAATAATTTTTTTACATCCCCTAGAAAGCGCGTCTTTCATCATGATACCCACACCTTTACTTGATGCGATCATTGGATTTCTTTTTTCTTTAGGTGTCATATTCAATCCGATACAGCTAGCCACATCCATTATGGCGAGTTGACCATCTTGAGAAATACAGTATGTCGTAAATACATTTTTACCATAAGCATCCACAGTTAATACGTTTATTGTCTTTCCTTGGATGATATCGCAAAACACCATGGCCGTACCTTCTCCACCATCAGCCATAGGAAACGTTAAAACTTCATGTTTATGATTTGCCTTTAATATTCCTTTTTTTATACTTTCTTCGACTTCTTTTGAAGACATACAACCTTTAAAAGAGTCACACGCAACAATTATTTTCATGCGTACATTTTACCATATGCCACAAAAAATAAACACTTTTTTAATTTTTGCGTTTCATTAGTTAAAATATCCATAGTTAATACTTTATTGTTGCTTGAAAAGCAAGATGTCATATGGGATAATATTTGAGTGAAAAATCTATACGTGATTTTATTCACAAAGGAGAATCAATAATCATGAAAAAAAAACATGTCGTTATAGGGGTATCTGGTGGTATTGCAGCCTATAAAGCTTGCGATCTTGTCAGCAAATTATCCAAAAAAGATTATGAAATCAAAGTTGTCATGACAAAACATGCTCAAGAATTTGTTAAACCAATCAACTTTGAATCTTTGAGTAAACATAAATGTGAAGTTTCTTTGTTTGACGAAACAAATGAAGATCCAATTGCCCACATTACTTTAGCTAAATGGGCTGATATCATGGTATTAGTTCCTGCTACAGCCAATATTATTGCCAAAGTCGTTCATGGTATTGCGGACGATATTGTTTCCACAACATTCTTGGCTTGTCATACAAAAAAATTAATTTGTCCAGCAATGAATGTTCATATGTATGAAAATGAGGTCACTCAAAGAAATATTAAACTTGCCAAAGAACTTGGCTATAAATTTGTAGAACCTGTTGTTGGTCATTTGGCATGTAATGATACAGGAAAAGGTAAGCTTGCCGATGTACAAGATATTGTGGCTGCCATTGATCATGAGTTTGAATTGGAACAAACATTAAAAGGAAAGAACGTTTTAGTTTCTGCAGGACCAACGCAGGAAGCTTTAGATCCTGTTCGTTTTTTAAGCAATCATTCAAGTGGTAAACAAGGGTATGCGATTGCCAAAGCCGCCAAGGCACTAGGAGCCAATGTAACTTTAGTTGCAGGTCCTACTGCTTTAGAAGATCTTAATGACGTAAATATGGTACACGTAACAAGTGCGCAAGATATGTTTGATGCGATCACATCGAGACTCGATGATCAAAACTACATCATCATGGCTGCAGCGGTTGCGGATTACAGACCTGAAATGGTCGCAGATCAAAAAATCAAAAAATCTGATGACGAAGTGACTTTTCATTTTGTGAAAAATCCAGATATCTTAGCTTATATTGGACAACACAAAAAAGACAATCAAATCATTTGTGGTTTTGCGATGGAAACTCAGAATTTAGAGGAAAATGCACGAAAAAAAATAGAATCCAAAAATTGTGATATGTTGATTGCGAATAACTTATTCACAAGTGGTGCTGGTTTTCAGACAGATACAAATGTTGTAACTTTATTAAGAAAGAACAATTCACAACATTTACCTAAGTGTTCAAAAGAAGAATTGGGATATAAAATTCTAGAAACAATGAAAGAAATTGAGATGGAGAAATAATATGCTTGTAACAGTAGATATTGGAAATACAAATATTACGATTGGCATTTTTGATAAAGAGGATCTAATTGGTACATATCGATTAACGACAAAAGTAAGAAGAACAAGTGATGAATATGGTTTTATGTTAAAAAACTTTTTAGATCGTTCGAATGTACATGAAAAACAAATTGAAGCCGTTATTGTTTCAAGTGTTGTACCTAAAGTGATGCATTCCTTCACAAATGGAATCAAAAAATTTGTTGGTATCGAACCTCTTATTGTTGGTCCTGGTATTAAGAGTGGTATCAGTGTTCAATTAGAAACCCCTAGAAATGTTGGTGCAGACCGTATTGCCGATTGTGCTGGTGCATTCAGTGAATATGGAGGACCTATTCTAGTGGCCGATTTTGGAACAGCTACAACTTATGACTATGTTGATGAAAATGGTTGTTTTAAAGCCGGTGCCATTGGTGTTGGTATTGAAACAGGAGCGAATGCATTATGGGGACAAACGGCACAACTTCCTGAAATTGAGATCAAACGTCCAAAAACTATCTTGGCAAGAAATACACAAACAGAAATGCAAGCTGGTGTATTCTATCAATTCTTGGGTGGAGTTGAATATACAATTGCTCAATTCAAAAAAGAAGTTGGTAAAGATATGAAAGTCATTGCGACGGGTGGATTAGGAAGAATCGTTTGTAGCTACACAAAATCCATTGATGTATATGATCCAAACCTAATTTTCAAAGGATTAAAAGTTATATATGAAAAGAACAAAGATTAATTCATCTTTGTTCTTTTTTTAACCATTTTTTGTATGTATGTTCAATTAAAAATGCACCTAATGGAGCTGTAATCAAGATAGATAAAACAGCTACAGTCAATACAATTTGTCCACAACCAAGTCCTGCAGCCAAAGGAACAGAACCAATCGCAGCTTGTACGGTTGCCTTAGGACAATAGACGATCATGCAAAATAAACGTTCTGATTTTGTCAATGATGTTTTTAATAAACAAATAAATACTCCAAGCATTCTAAATAGAAGTACTCCAAATATCAACAGAATGGCCATCACACCTGCTTTTAATGCATAAGAAACATTTACACAAGCCCCAACTAACACAAATAATAAGACTTCTGCACCAACCCATAACTTATTAAATTTAACGGATAATCGTTTAGAGGCAACCAAATGATTTCTTTGTAGAAAAATCCCCATAAACATAATCGCAATTAATCCTGAAAATGGAATTGGTAAGACATCCTCAAGTGTCACTAAAATAAATGCCACACTTAACAGAATTAAAATCTTTACAGTATCTCGCATATGGTTTTTCTTAAAGAAGATTGCAAACCCTTTTCCTAATAATGCTCCACATATAATACCACTTAGAATGGATAGTGGAATATTCACAAAGCTTAATATGTTCACGCTTTCGCCTTGGGCTAAACCAAGAAATGCCGTAAACATCACAATCACAAATACATCATCTACACTTGCTCCAGCCAAAATCAATTGTGGAATACTTTCTTTCGTTCCATATCCTTCATCCATAAGTTGTAACATTTTTGGAACAATAACTGCAGGACTCACGGCTGCAACAACACTTCCCATAATGGCAGCATCTAGTAAAGAGATTCCTAATAATTTTGGCGCCAACAAAATCATTCCAACCATTTCAAAACATGCTGGTACAAAGCACATCAATATAGCTGGTCTTCCCACCCTTTTTAAATCACTTAAATCTAGATTCAATCCAGCACGCATCAATATAATAATCAACGCAATCTTTCTTAATTCACTAGATATGTTCAATAGTGAAGAATCAATCAAACCAAGACAATAAGGTCCTAAAAGTATCCCAGTAAATATCATTCCTAATAATCCAGGTAACCCCACCTTTTTACATAACCAAGATAAAAACATTCCTACAAGAAAAATATAAGATAAACTGATCAGCATTTTATCTCTCCTTTCAAAACGCAGAAAAGCTGATGGTTTCCGCGTTAAAAAACACAGAAGTCATCAGCTTATAAAAGCAGTTTTAGTTTACAACTAAGGGAGAACTTCATTCCCAGAAAAATTATACTACATTATCTAAGCTTTCATCAATAGCTTTTCAATCGATTCTTCACTCACTGAGAAGATTGATGCGATTGTTTTAATACTGAAACCTTTGTCTAGCATAGTTTGATATACAAACAATTCTTTTAGTGCAATACCTTGCTCAATGCCTCGTTCAATTCCTTGTTCAATGCCTTGCTCAAAACCCTGCTTGATACCCATCTGGATTCCTTTGTTTGTGGATTCTTCAAACATTTCATCTAATGCTCTGCACACTTTTACATCTCCCTTCTCGCTTTTGTTGTAGATACTCAATAACTCTTTGTTCTTTGTCACTACATACGCAAAATACAATGCATCACGATTAAACTCTCGATCTAGATCTTCTTTTAATATCTGCTTTCTATAGATCATACTTAATAGATCAAAGAAGTCCTGTGTTGCCTTTTCACCTGTATTATACTTGTGATTTGTGTTTAGCTCAATCAGATTCAGTTTAAACTCATTAAACATAGCTTCAAATCCTGGATGAATGATTTCAAGTTCACTCAGCTTTTTAGCGGCACTCCACTTGGATTCACCCACATACAAGACAACGGTTAAAATCAT